>NZ_JANSHI010000007.1:0-23266 GCF_047461615.1 Synechococcus sp. W65.1
CACAGCCCCAGAAAGGGAATGCCCCGCTCCCGCACGTGGCGGATGGTGGCCACCTTGCCCTCGATGCCCCGGTTGCCAAACCCCCCTGGCACCACTACGCCATCTACCCCCCCTAGCAGAGTTTCTGGTCCCCGCTCCTCGACTTCCTCAGAAGAGATCCAGCGCAAGGTAACGCCAGCATTGAGGGCCAGCCCGGCATGGCGCAGGGCTTCCGCCACCGAGAGGTAGGCGTCTGTCAAGCGCACGTATTTGCCGACAATGGCAATCTCCACCTGCTCTTGCGGGTGGTGCAGCCGCTGTACTAGGAGCTCCCACTCGCGCAGATCCGGCTGCTGCGGATCCAGGTTGAGAATCTCCAAAACTCGCTGGGCCAGGCCCTCCTGCTCCAGGATCAGGGGCACGTCGTAGATGCTGGGGGCATCCTGGGCCTGGATGACACATTCCACCGGCACGTCACAGAACTCGGAGATCTTCTCCTTGATGGCGCGCGGCAGAGGCTGTTCACAGCGGCACACCAGCACGTCCGGCTGAATGCCAATCGAGCGCAGCTCCTTGACCGAGTGCTGGGTAGGCTTAGTTTTCATCTCCCCCGAGGCCTTGATTAGAGGCACCAGGGTGACATGCACATAGGCCACGTTGGCGCGGCCCACGTCCTTGCGGAACTGGCGGATGGCTTCCAAGAAGGGCAAAGACTCGATATCCCCCACCGTGCCCCCCACTTCTACCAGCACCACGTCGGGGTTGGTCTCACGGGCCACCCGCCGGATCCGCTCCTTGATCTCTTGGGTTACGTGGGGGATTACCTGCACCGTGCTGCCCTGGTAGTCGCCCCGCCGCTCCTTGGAGATCACCGCCTGGTAGATGGCGCCAGTGGTGACGTTGTTGAGCTTGGACATGTTGGTGTCGGTGAAGCGCTCATAGTGGCCCAAGTCCAAGTCCGTCTCGGCACCATCGTCGGTGACAAACACCTCCCCGTGCTGGTAGGGGCTCATCGTGCCGGGATCCACGTTGATGTAGGGATCCAGCTTCAAAATCGACACGGTGTAGTTGCGGGACTTGAGCAGACGGCCCAGGCTAGCCGCTACAATGCCCTTGCCGATGCTGGAGACGACTCCGCCAGTGATGAAGACAAACTTGGCCATACCCCCGACCCTTGCCCTTTCTTGATTATGCCAGGGATCCCAGGGCTCCCTCAGTGCCGGGAGCGGATAGGGCCATTGTAGAGGATGGTGGTCTGAAAGGTGCGCCGATCCACCCGCACCTGGGTTTCAATGCTGGGTTGGACGAAGCCGGGCTTGCCGCCGCGGAAGGTGAAGACCCAGGCGTCTTCAAACTCTTCAAACGGCGCGTCGATGGCTGCCCCGTGCATGGAAGCCTCGGCACGGTAGCGCTGCAAGCCCCCGTTGGCGATCTCGGCCGCTTGGCGAGCCAGGTTCTTAGCCCGGTTGAGATCGCGGAAGTAGCGGCTAAGTTCCTCAAAAGTTCCCGTCGGCAGCGGCCTTGGCCGGGGGGATGGAGACCTCGCAGGCCGGGGATCCGGCACGATCGGCAAGGTGGGAATATCTTGGCTGGGGGGCAGTGGAGTTTCTGGGAAAAGCGGGGTGACCCCCTGCGCCTGAACGGGCAGCAAGGATCCCCAGAACAAAATGCCGCCCAGGGAGCCGGACAGGCAGAGAGGGAAAATGGACTTCATGGAGCCATTCCTCAAAAGTTTTGGGGTGTGAATTTTTCAATCCTCACTCTACTAGGCCGCTAGTCGGGAAAGCAGAGGCAAAAGCCCGCCCTCTTTTTCCACCAGCAGCTAGGCGCGTGGGTTGTCTGCGCAAGGGGCTTTGTCCTCCCCCGGCGCCTGTTAGCATCCTGAAACGGGATCCTGTTTGCAGACGTTGCCATGGAGTTTGTTACGCTTGCCGAGACGAGGCTAAAACTTAGCCGCGTGGGGCTGGGCACCTGGAGCATGACCGGGGATTGGTGGGGGCCAGCGGATCCCCAGGAGGCCTATGCCACCCTCCGCAAGGCTATTGACCTGGGCATTACGCTCTTTGACACGGCTCCGGCCTATGGCCGCGGCCTTTCGGAGGAGCTATTGGGACGGGCTATCCGGGATGCCGGCTGTCGGGATCGCGTAGTCATTGCCACCAAGGCCGGCCTACAGTGGACTAACGGCAAGGTGGTGCGCAACTGCAGCCTCAGTTGGCTGGCTCAGGATCTGGAAAACTCCCTCCGCCGCCTGCAGACGGATGTGATCGACATCTACCAGGTGCATTGGCCGGATCCCTTGGAGCCTCTGGAGGAGACAGCTGCCTTTTTCGGCCGCCTACTCCAGGAAGGAAAGATCCGCGCCATTGGGGTGAGCAACTTTTCTCCGGAGCAGATGGAGCGCTTCCGCCAGGTGGCTCCCCTGCACACGGCCCAGCCGCCCTATAACCTGTTTGAGCGCCAGATCGAAGCGGATGTCCTGCCCTACTGCCAGGCCAACGGCATTGCCACGCTAATCTACAGTCCCCTCTGCCGGGGGCTGTTGGGGGGAAGGCTGACTCCGCAAACCAAGTTTCCGCCTGGAGATCTGCGCAGCGGCATCGATCCCAAGTTTGGAGAGCCTCGCTACTCCCAGTACCTGCAAGCGGCAGAAGAGCTGAGCCGACTGGCGCGGGAGCGCTACGGCAAAACGCTGCCCCAGTTGGCGGTGCGCTGGCTCTTGGATCAGCCGGGGGTGAGTGCAATCCTATGGGGAGCGCGCAAGCGCCAGCAGCTGGATGACCTAGCCGGAGTTTGGGGCTGGTCGCTGGAGGCGGAGGCAATGCAGACCATCGACGAGATCCTGCAAAGGCACGTCCCCGAACCCCTTCCCCCCAGCTTTATGGCTCCTCCTACCCGCCCAGGGATCCCAGCTTCCTAGAATTGTCCGGAGAATCTGAAATAGGACCTCGCATGACGCTGCAAGGGGTAATCCTAACCTGGAGCGGCGTGGTGGCTGACGACGAGGAGCTGCACCTCTACGCCATCAACCAAGTGTTGCTGGAGGAGAACCTGCGCCCCTGGGATCTGGGATCCCCGGCGCAAAAAGAGCTCTATCGGCTACACCATCTGGGCCAACCGGATCGGGAGAGTCTGCTCGCCCTCTGGCAAGCCCAGGGACGGGTGCTCAGCCCCAGGCAGCAAGAAGGACTTTTGCAGCGTAAGGCCCTTTACTACCGGCAGGCGTTGCAGGAGCAAAAGGGATCTCTTCTGGTTCCCGGCTTGGCGGAGGCCTTGGAGAAGCTGGAGCAGCTACGGCTCAAGGTGGGCCTCTTGAGTGGTCACGCCGCTATCGAGGTGGAGGCTTTTTTGGAGCGCTTCCCCTGTCCAGCCCTGGCGCGGCTGACTCATGACTTCCGCTACCGCGTAACCGGCGAGGCAGGGGATCCTCAGTTGCACCGTCTGCTCCTAGAGCGGATGGGGCTCTCCCCTCAGGAGTGCCTGAGTTTTGAAGCCACCTACGCCGGCATTCAAGCGGCTCGCTCGCAAGGGATCCCGGTGTTGGCTTTGGCCACTTTCTTTCCTCTGCACATGCTGCAGCGGCGGGCCGATTGGGCAGTGGATGGCTACCCCCACGTGGAATGGGAGCGCCTCCAAACTTGGTTTGCCACTGGCCAAGACCGTCCTGCTGACCTTCCTACCAAGCCCTTGGCAAAAGGGTAAGAATCCCCCTAGGGCAGGATCAGCATGCCGTCCCCAAAAGAGTAGAACCGATAGCCCTGCTCGATGGCCTCCTGGTAGAGATCCAACAAGCGCTGTCGCCCGATCAAGGCTGCCACCAGCATCATCAGGCTGGAGCGGGGCAGATGAAAGTTGGTGATCAGCCCCTGCACCACCCGCCAGGAATAGCCGGGGTAGATGAAGAGGTCGCTTTTTCCCTGCCAGGGTTGTAGGGCGCCGGAGAGAGCTGCCGTTTCTAGGGCCCGCACCACCGTTGTTCCCACCGCAATCACCCGCCTCCCCTGGGCTTGGGTTTTGCAAATAGTGGCCACCGTTTCTGCCGGCACCTTGAGCCACTCGCTGTGCAAGCGGTGGTCGGTTACTCGCTCTGCCTCTACCGGGCGGAAGGTACCCAGCCCAATGTTCAAGGTGATGTAGGCAGTTTGGACCCCCTTCTGGGCCAACCGCTCCAAAAGCTGAGGGGTAAAATGCAGGCCTGCGGTGGGGGCAGCCACCGAGCCCGGGTGTCTGGCCCAGACGGTTTGATAGTCTTCAGGTCGGACTCCCGCACTTGTCGGGTCAAGGGCACGGGCAGCTTCCAGATAGGGAGGAAGCGGGATCCGCCCCACCCGCTCCAGGATCTGCTCAAAGGCATCCGCCCCTTCCCATGCAAACTGCACCACCCGCCCGCCGGTCTCTGCGTCCACCGCCAGCACTGTGGCCGTCAGCTCAGCCAGCAAGCCCTGGTGATCCCAAAACCGGATTTGATCCCCCACCTTGACCCGTTTGCCCGGCCTGACCAAGACCCGCCAGATCTGCTGCTGAGGGGAGGTGTTGCCTGGGATCCCGGGCTGCTCTGGCTCGAGCAGCAAAACCTCTACCCGCGCCCCAAAAGCGTCCTTTCCCGGCAAGATCTTGGCTCCCCACAGCCGGGCCGGGATGACCTTGGTGTCGTTGAGAACCAGCAGATCCCCGCTCTGCAGGTAGTCGGGGAGGTCGCAGAAGCGGCGGTGCTCGTGCCTATCGGGGTACACCACCAGCATTCGCGCCTGATCCCGTGGCTCCACCGGCCTCTGCGCGATCCGCTCAGGAGGTAGGAAGTAGTCGTAGGCAGCAGTTAGGAGATCCGGGTTGGGCTCTTCAGCGCTCCCTGGGCTGGGTTCAACCTGGGCAGCTAGGGGTGGAAGAGGCTCCGTCATGAACAAAAAGAGGTTGCACAGACTTCAACCTCCAGCCTAGATCTTTAAAATGGCGGTGGCTTCTTGTGGAGCTCTGCCATGTCTAGCGATTCCACGCCTACTTCTGCTAGGGAGTGCTCACCCCAGCAGGCGGAACTATGGCTACGAGGGCTGCTTGGCATTGCCTGGGCTGATGGAGAATACAGCCCCGAAGAGCAACGACTCATCGAAGATCTCATCCGCTCCGACTGGCCCGAAGAAGAGGGGAAAGATCTCGCTCCCCTCTCCCCCGAAGAGCTGGCGGCCCAGTTGCAGCCGGAGTTGCGGGAAGATTTCCTGCGCACGGCGGTGATGACAGCCGTTGCCGATGGGGTATATTCCGAGCCGGAAGATCGCTTGTTGCACCAGTTGGCCACTGCCTTTGGGCTGGAGCTTCCCCAGCTCCATCTGCTCAAGGCTACGCTGGTCGACAAGAGGGCCACCTCGCCATCGCCGGCAGAAGCCCAGCCTGAAAGCAGCTATACCGACCTTTTGGCTCCCTTGCGCAAGTGGCTGGACGGCATCCAAGTCCGCGACGTGAGGGTAGCCCGCTTCTTATGCCGTATGATCCCTGCCCACTGCCCCTTTGAGCGGGATGTGGTGTTGTTTGGCCGCAAGGTGCTGCACATTCCCCCCATGTGCAAGCTTAACCCCCTCTACGACCAGGTGGTGGCCTTGCGCTGCCGCGCCCTCTCCTTCCTGGCAGAAGCTGGGGAAGACATTAGCCAATACACTTGATAGCCTGCGCTCAAGCAGGAGGAAGCCAACGCTATCTACTGGCCGCCAGCCCCTTAGGAGTAGGTTATGTCCGTCTCTCCCAAAGGGATTGCCTCTCTCCTAGCGGCTGCTTCTGCTCCCTGCAAGAAGGACTGCAGCGAAGCCTGAGCTTCCGCCTCCAACTCTGCTGGGCTGGGAGTTATCCTCTCGGCGGGCAGCCAACCCAACAAGGGCAAGGGCAAGAGGGTGGAGAGGTTGGTGATCACCAAAAGCAGCCCCAGGTGGCTGAAATTGCTTTCGGTTACCCCTAGAGCGTGCATGAGCAGGGATCCCAGCTCCTGCGAGAGAAACCCCGCCAAATTAAAGGCCGACATGAGCAGGGCAAAAAAGGTGGCCTCGATCCCTGGCGGGCAAAGGCGGGCGGCCAGAACCAGCACCGGCATAAAGGCAATTTGCCCCGCTACTGTCAGCACCAGGCTATCCCCGAGGCTAAACCAGTGGTCGTCGAGGCCCCAAGCGCGGTTGAGGTGATAGACCAAGATCAGGCTGGTCAGGCCTAGCCCTGCGGAAATGACCGTCATCCAGCCAAAGAGGGGGCGCAGGGGGATGTGCCGCAGATACACCTGAAAGATTCCCACCCCTACCAAGCTGGCAACGCTAGTCACTAGCCGCACCTGGCCCAAAAACTCCGGACCAAAGCCGAGATCGTTGGTAACAAAGTAAAACAGCGCTACGTCGGCACTGGGAGTTGCCTGCCAGACAAACACAAACAGCAGCGGCAGGAAAACGCTGGGCTGCCGCAGGGCTTGCCACACCCGAGCTACCTGTTGCTGCAGGGGATCCCAGCCCAAGGCGCTAGCCACGGGCTGATCCTCAATGACCCAAGCAGCCAGGGCAATCAGCATGGGCAGCAGGGCTGTTAGCCCAAACACCACCTGGGGAGGATAGTGAGCCAAGAGCGCCCCCCCGGCATAGGCCGTGAGCAGGGATCCCAGAGCTGTGGCCCCCCAAGTTAAAGACTGCAGCGTGCCCGTTCCCGCCCAGTCACTGCCCTGCACCCGCTCCACCACCAGCGAATCGACAATGACATCCCCCACGGCTACCGCCAGGGATGCCAAAACCATCCAAAGCAGGGCCAGCTCAGCCGTCGGCGCCGCCAGAGCCATCCCCAGCCAGGCCCCACATCCCAACAGCCCTGCCAGCAGGAGGTAAGGACGGCGCCGGTAGCCTGCTAGCGGCAGCGTATCCGATAGGAGTCCATAAAGAGGCTTGACAGTCCAGGGGATTACAGCCAGGCCCATCAACGCCGCTGCCTGTGTTGGGCCGAGGCCCAGGTTATCCTTCAAGTAAAAGCTGGTGGCTAGCCGTGCCAGCCCCACTGCCCCCTGCACAAAATACACCAGCAGGATCCCAAACAGTTCCGGCGTCCAGCGGATTTCCTGGAGGGGGTCAAGCGCCGACTGACGTAAACGCTGCAGGAAGAGGAGGATCATGACGTCTGTGTCTTCTTGCTGGCTGGGTCCTGCCCTGCAGGACACCTTTTGTTCCAGAACTTGCTGCAACAGTAGGAAAAGTTGGCTAAGAACTTCTTTACACTGTAACCTGCCTATTGGCCTACAACAGCAGCTCTCCCGCTGCCTGTCTTCCAAGGCGCTGGCAGCCCTTTTGGAGAAGCTGCCGTGGGTGAACCTGAACGACAATGCGAGGGATTTGAATCGCCCATGAGCTGGCAACGCCCTGATGGCCGCACACCTACCCAATTGCGCCCGGTTTCCTTCCAGCGCCACTTCACCCGCTACGCCCACGGCTCGGTGTTGGTTAAGCTTGGCGATACCCATGTTCTCTGCACCGCCACCGTGGCCGAAGAAGTCCCCCCTTTTTTACAAAACACCGGCCAAGGCTGGCTGACCGCAGAGTACCGCATGCTGCCCACCGCCACCCAACAGCGCCAGCCGCGGGAGACGCTCAAGGTCTCCGGCCGCACCGCTGAGATCCAGCGGCTAATTGGGCGCAGTCTGCGCGCAGCTTTGGATCTCCGGAAGCTGGGATCCCGCACCATCACCATCGATGCCGATGTGTTGCAAGCCGATGGCAGCACCCGCACCGCCGCAATTACCGGTGGATACGTGGCCCTGCACGATGCCATCACCTGGCTCTACAAGCAGGGACTGCTGGATCCGGCGCAGGGATCCCCTTTGCAACAGCAAGTGGCAGCCCTTTCGGTGGGAATTGTGCAAGGCGAGGTGCTGCTGGATCTCTGCTACGAGGAGGACAGCCAAGCCGAAGTGGACCTGAACGTGGTCATGAACGAGCAGGGAGCCTTAATTGAAATCCAGGGTACCGCCGAATCCGGATGCTTTGACCGCTCGCAACTGTTGCAAATGCTAGACCTGGCCCAGGCCGGCATCCAGAAATTGCTCCAGGCCCAGCGGGAGGCTCTAGACTTGTAGCCAAGGCAAGCCTAGCCCGGGCCCCGAAAGGGGGAACTGCTGTCCCGGCAGGGGGAGGGTGTGGCCAGGTTAATGGTTTGATGAAGGGGAGATAATGGGATAAAGCAGCCGCAAACTAAGGCTCTCTCTTCAACTGAGGTGAGTAGCTGATGTAGTCGCTGCTTAGGTAGCCTGGAGAGGCTAGGCCGGAGGGTTTCCCATGTCCCATTTTCTCTTTGCAGCGGCGGAACTGGCGCCTCTGCTCCGGCAGCAAGGTCGGCGGTTTACCACTGGCTATCTCCACCTTCACCTTAGGGGCGAGGATCCCGCCGAGGGCACAGAGCCTTGGGTCCTGACCTACTACCACGGCCGGCTGCTTTTTTCCGCCGATCAGCCCCTCAATGCCCCGATCCTGCTGCGACGGCTATCGCGCTTTATCCCCCGCCTCAACCTGGACTGGCCCCAGCGGGTTATCCGTGTGCTGCAGCAGCGGCTGCTCCCAGACAACTCCCTGGCGGAGTTGCTGGAGATGATGACCGAGCTGGGCTTGATAAAGCCAGGCGAGCTGGAAGACGCCCTCTGGCTGAACCTGCTTACCGATTTTGACCGCTACCTGTTCGATCGGGGGGGCACTTGCTACTTCGAGGTGCAGGAACGGGTTGCCCAGGAGGCCCCTATTGGTGGGTTTGAGCTGGAGCCCCTGCTGCAAGAAGCGGCCCGCCGCCACGATCGCTGGGCGGAACTCAAGGTGGCCATCCCCACCCTGCTGGCGGTGCCGGTGGTCAACTGGGATCGGGTCAACCGCTATCGCCTCAGCGACGAACAGCGCCAGAAGCTCCACGCCCTCACCAAAGATGGCCAGTCGCTGGAGGCCATTGCCCAAAAGCTCTGTCGGGAAATGTGCTCCGCACCGCTCACGCGATCGGCTGGAGGTAGCTAGCCTCTTTGCCGCTTGGGCCAAAAAAGGTCTGGTGAGCCTGCAAACGCCTCCAGACTTGCTGCAACCCCAGCGCCGCACTTCCATAACCCTCTTGGCCGTAGACGACAGCGTCGTGATGCAGGAGATCCTGCGGCAGTACCTATCCCAGTAATGTGCTCCGCACCGCTAACGCGAACGCGTGATTACAACGGGCAACCCCGCCGAGGTGCTCCCCCTCCTGTTCCAGCACCGGCCTCACCTGCTATTGATGGACAATGTGCTCCGCACCGCTAACGCGATCGCCATGCCCGGGAATGTGCTCCGCACCGCTAACGCGAACGACGGCATAGAGCTCTGCCGCATCGTGCGCAGCCTGGAAGCGTTCAAGTCTCTCCCTATCCTGATGGTTACCTCTCGGGACAGCTTGCTGGATCGCATCCGCGGCAAGTGGTCGGGCGCAACCGGCTACCTGACCAAGCCTTTTAGCGAAAGCCAGCTCACTGCCGAGGTGGAGCGGCTCCTGGCCCAGGCCCAAGATCCCAACTCCCGCTCTCTCCGAGGAGCCCAAACCAACTCGCCCAGCTTATGGCTGGGATCCCTTTCCCCCTTTGGGGATCAGGCCAAGGCTTAGCAAGCAGGCCAAGGAAGCCGAAGCATGTTTACGGGTCTAGTGCGCAGTTTGGGTACAGCTCAGTTGATCTCCTCTTCGCAGGTACGGGTTACCTGCCCAAAGCTGCAGCCGCAGTTAGCCTGTGGGGATAGCGTGGCGGTGGATGGCCTCTGCCTGACAGTGGTGGAGATCCTGCCCGATGGCTTTTTGGCAGATGTCTCGCCGGAAACCCTGCGCCGCTCGACCTGGGGCTGCGGATCCCCAGGGCCACGCCCAGTCAACCTGGAACCGGCGCTGCGGCTGGGGGACAAGTTAGGGGGGCATTTCGTCAGCGGCCATATCGACGGGGTGGGGCACCTCTGCGAACAAGCAGCCACCGGCAACGCCTGGGAGCTGAGCTTCGAGGTGCCGGCGGCCATCGGCCGCTACATCGTGCCCAAGGGCAGTGTGGCGGTGAACGGCGTCAGCCTGACCATTGCCGAGATCCGCCAAGGGGGATGTTGGTTTAAGGTGGCGGTGATCCCGCACACCTACCGCCAGACCAACCTTTCCCTGCTGCAAGTAGGGGATCCGGTAAACGTGGAGGCAGATCTCCTGGGCAAATATGTGGAAAAATTCTTGGGCCTGGCCCCGCCGGAGAGCAGCCTCTCCCTGGAGTTTCTAGCCGAGCACGGCTACGTTTAATCCCAGCCGTTCGCGTAGCGGGACGGAGTCCTTGCCCCCATGATCCCTCCCCAAGAAGCCGAACGCCTGCGCGGCGTCACTGTCTATTTGATTGGCATGATGGGCAGCGGCAAGTCCACCCTGGGAGCTGAGCTGGCAGCCCAGTTGCGCCGTCCCTTCTTTGATACCGATGCTCTGGTGGAGCAGGTAGCCGGCTGTTCGATTGCCCAGATCTTTGCCGAGCAGGGAGAAGCCCACTTCCGGGAGCTGGAGACCCAGGTGTTGGCGCAACTGAGCGGCTACACTCGCCTGGTTATTGCCACCGGCGGCGGCATTGTGCTGCGGCCCAAAAATTGGAGTTACCTGCACCACGGCCTCACCGTCTGGCTGGATGTGGCCCCTGAGCTCATTTGGCAGCGGCTGAGCCGGGATCCTGGCCAACGCCCCCTCCTGCAAACTCCCGATCCCCAAGCTGCTCTGCAGAGGCTCATGCGGGAACGAGAACCCTTCTACGCCCAGGCCGATGTGCGGGTGCCCATCCACTCAGAAACCAGCCTGTCCCAGCTGGTTCAACAGGTCTGGCAGGCCATTTGCGCCCGCCTGCGAGAGCAGCCGCCCTGCAACCCGTAGCAAAACCCCCAAAAATAGGAGGGGAGGGTCTGGTATTGCAGCAGGGAGGGCAGTGTGGTACAGGCCAGGATTTTGTTTGCAGCGGCGGAAGCAGCGCCCTTGGCAAAGGTAGGGGGGATGGGGGATGTGGTGGGATCCCTGCCCGTCGTTTTGCGCCAGCTGGGGCAGGACGTGCGCATCATCATGCCCCTGTACGGATTTTTGTGGGACCAATTTGGCCCAGAGCCGGGGCAATACCCCCGCTCCAAAGACCCCATTTGGTCGAAGCAGGTCATGGGCCAGGTGGCCGATATCTACGAAAGCGTTTTACCCGGCACCGATGTCCCCCTTTACCTGGTCAGCCACTACTGCTTTGCCCCCCACCGCATCTACTACGGCGAGGACGAGTTTTGGCGCTTTACGTTTTTTGCCAATGCTGTGGCCGAATTTGCCTGGACCTATTACCCCTGGAGGCCCAACATCATCCACTGCCACGATTGGCACACCGGCATGATCCCGGCCTGGATGCACCAGGCTCCCGATATCGGCACCGTCTTTACCATTCACAACCTGGCCTATCAGGGACCGTGGCGCTGGCAACTGGAACGCATGACCTGGCTGCCCTGGTATTTTTCCGCCCACAACACTATGGCCGCCGGGATCCTCTACGCCGACCAGGTAACCACCGTTTCGCCCACCTACGCCCTGGAGATCCGCACCAGTCTCTATGGAGAAGGCCTCCAGGATCTGCTGGCTTGGAAAGGAGAACGCCTGTGGGGGATCTTAAACGGGATCGACACCGAGAAGTTCGATCCCCGCACGGATCCCCATCTAGCCGCCAACTTCAGCATCGACGATCTCAGCGGTCGAGCGGTGAACAAGGCCGTGCTGCAGACCCGCCTGGGTTTGACCGTCAACCCCGACGTCTTTCTCATGGGCATGGTGACCCGTTTGGTGGAACAAAAGGGGATTGACTTGGTCATTCAAACCGTGGAGCGCTTTCTGGCCTACAGTGACTCGCAATTTGTCTTGCTGGGCAGCGGCGAAGCCCACTACGAAGAGCGGCTCCGGGAAATGGCCCAGCGGCACCCAGGCCGAATGTCCTATCAGCAGGGCTATCAGCCGCAACTGGCCCAGTTAATCTATGGGGGGGCAGATGTTTTCTTAATGCCCAGCCGCTTTGAGCCCTGCGGCATTAGCCAGATGATTGCCATGCGCTACGGCTGTGTGCCCATTGTCCGCCGCACGGGGGGGCTGGTGGATACGGTCAGCCACCATATTCCCAGCAAAGGGATCGGCACCGGCTACTGCTTTGACCGCTACGAGGCTCTGGACTTCTACACTTGTCTAGCGCGGGCTTGGGAGGCGTTTCAGCACAAGGAGACTTGGCAAGCGCTGCAAAAGCGAGGCATGGCCAGCGATTTCAGTTGGCACCGCTCGGCTTTGCAGTACCTGCGCCTGTACGAGCGGATTATGAACTTGCCCCTGCTGCCAGAAACAATTCCCTCCCAGGCTCAACCGGCTTCCCCGCCGTCTGAACAGTTGCCTCCTCAGCAACCGCTAGGGGAGGGGATCCCTGAGCTGCAGCAAAGCCCCGCGGAGTGAGGTAGAGTGGAACGGGTTAGCAAGGTTTTGAGGGTTACTTGCCAATGCTCCGACGACCCCCTACTGGTGGTCGAACTGCTGCTCGTGGCCTTGCCTTCCTGCCCCGTTCTTGGGTACAGCTGGCCTTTGGCTTGTTGCTTGGCCTAGTGCTGGGTGTCGGTTCAGGTCTTTGGGCTACGGCTCAAGAAGTGCCCGCCCGCCAGCAGCTTATTCCCAATCCCCAGCAGTTTCGGGCCCTAGAACAACCCAGCAGCGCTCTCAGCGCGTTGCGAGCTGAACAGTTGGCTGCTGAGGCCAACGCTGCCATTCAGGCCCAAAACTACGACCGAGCCATCGAGCTCCTGCAGCAGGTGTTTAACGCCTACAACCAGCGCTCCAACTACCACCAGGATCTCTCCCGCGCTTTTGCCGGGATCCAAAACCGCATCTCCGAAGAGCAGCGGGAGCTGGCCCGCGTTGCCGCCCAGGCTCGGGATCAGGCCGCCTACGACCTGGCCGTGGTTTATCGGGCTGCCGGGCGCCCTGAGGAGGCCGTGGGCTGGTTGATCCAGGTCATCAAAAGCCAAACCCCAACCCGGGAGCTAGGCACCCAGGCCTACCAGCAGCTGCTGGAAATTGGCTTTGTTAGCACTCCTTTTCCCTAGGGCTTTTCTTCCAGATTGCGGTAGAAAGCCAGCGCCGTTTGCCCATAAGCCCGCTGGTCGACGCGCAGCAGGGATCCCACCTGCTCTGGCAGCTTTTGGCCGCTGCGATGCTCGACAATCAAGGTTCCACCTGGCTTGAGCAAGGGCGGGATCAGCGGCAGAAGCGGGGCGTACAGACCGGCGTCATGGGGGGGATCAAAATAGACGTAATCGAAAGGATCCAAACCCAGGCCGCGGCTGAGCAGCTTGCGGGCATCCCCCTGAATCACCTGGAAAGATTGTCCCGGCTGAGCTACCTTTGCCCAGTTGGCCTGGATGAGGCGACAGGCCGGCGCAGCGATCTCAATGCCGGCCACGAAGGCTGCCCCATGGCACAAGGCTTCTGCCCCTACCGTGCCGGCTCCACAGCAGAGATCCAGCCAGCGACAGTCCTTCACCTGCCCCTGCAAAATGTTGAACAGGGCTTGCCTCACCCGCCCAGGGGTGGGCCGAGTTCCCCGGCCAGCAGGGGTTTGCAGCGTCCGTTTGCCACTGATGCGCAGGCCCATCGGTTTAGGGAGAGGGAGTCGGTGTAGGCAACTGGACAGTCAGCCCACTGCGCTGGGCGGCGCGATCCCGCTCCATCTGGATCTGCTCCACCAAGGCTTTCGGCAACTGGCTAGAGGCCTGCAAAGCCTGGTCGAAAAGGGGAACCGCCTCCCGGTCTTGACCCTTGGCAACCAGGATTTGCGCCTTGAGGTAGTAAAGTTCAGGGTTGTTGCAGGAAACAGCAATTGCCCGATCCACCGCCGCCAGCGCTTCGTCATAGCGCTGCATATCCCGGTAGGCCAGCGCTTGGCCGCGGTAGGACAAATACTCAGGCGCTGCTAGGCGAAATTGGTTCAAAGCCTTCTCCCGATAGGTTAGCAGCAGGTCGATATAGCCGTTGAGAAGATTGAGCTCCGGGTCGCTGCTGTCTACTGCCTGGGCGGCGCGAATGGACGCAAACAATTGGTTGAGAGTGGGCAACGCCTTAGGCAAGCCGAGCACTACCCCTTCCCGCACCACAATGTTGGCCGCTTCCAACCCATAGCCCACGCCCTCGTACAGGTTGCCGCGCAAGGGATCCGTCTTCTTCAGCTCGGCGGCCACCTGGCGGGTTTGGGTGGCTAACTGGGCAAAAGCATCCAGATCCCCCTCCTGGTAGGCCAGCGCCGCCAGCAGGGCGTAGACCATCGGCTCTTTGGGAGAAGCTTGTCTAGCCTTCTCTAGCTTCTCCCGGCTCTGCGTGTAGCGGCCTGCGCAGAAGAACTCCTCAAAGGCACTAGCCACCTCTGGCTTGATGGGGCGGGCATTGGCCCCACTGCGGAAGGGATCCTGCGCCCAAACCGGCCCAGCCGCTGCCCATACCCAACACAGGATCCCTACCAGCTTGCTTACTCTGCTAAACCTGCGGCTTTTCATCCCCACGCCCGGATCAACGCCAGTTTGACCTGCTTTTTACCGCAGCAGTTGGGCAATGGAGGCAATGGCTGCCTCCTGGACCAGCTCATCCGTCTCATGGGCCAGGAGCTCGTGCAAAGGCTGAAGGGCGCGCGGATCCCCAATCTGACCAAGGGCACGAGCTGCCGCCTCCCGCACTGCCGGCTCCCTGTCCGCAAGCTTGGTCAGCAAAGCCGGCACCGCCTCAACCGCCCGCATCTGCCCTAGACGGTAGATTGTTTGCACTTGGGCCTCCAGAGGAGTTGCTGCCAAGCTAGGCTCGTATCCAGAACCCTGATCTACCGGGGCAATAGCCGAGAGAGCCTGCAGAGCCTCCAGGGCACGATACCGCTCCACCTCGTTCAGGTGCGGCAGTTGAGCCAACAGGTTGTCAAAAGCCTGCTGCACCGGATCGGCAGCTGACGCCTGCTCAACGATGCGGGCAAGGTTTTGGTTGGCCTGCAGCTGTTGCCAAGACTGGAACAGGGTTAGGCCGGCAACCACCAAGGCAGCATCGGCCAAAATCGCCAGCAGCGCCAGGCCGCCCCAGATTTTGCTGCGACGGCTGAGCTTGCGGATCTGCTTATCTACGTAGACAAAAGCCTGGTGCTGCCGCTCCCAAAAATCGGGGGCTACCTGCAGGGTTTGGGCGCTGAGATCAGGGGACAGAAGGTTTTCCTCACGGGCCACCTCCAAGCTTTGCAGCCTCTGGTTCAACCGAGAAAAGTGCCTTGTCCAGAGCCACGTAAACATTGGATCCCACCCTCTCTCCGATCCTGCCACTAGAAGCACGCCCGCCTGACACGGCAAGCTAGAGACCCTGCTCGCCTCCCGTGTCAGGAAAAGTTTGCCGCCTTCCCTCTGCCGACGGGAGAACCTAAGCGCCAGGATAACAAAAGCTTCTGCCCCTCACCAGCCAGTCTTTGCAAGTTGCAACCCTGGCGGTTCAGGATGCTAGCGAATGGTCTGGGGTTGGGGCTGCGTACGGCTTTGCAACCGGGAGGAGCCGCCAGAGTGTACTGCCTGCCCGCCCCTATGGGATCCAAACCCCCGCATTAATCGTCTTGGGGGAGGTTTCGACGCCAGGCCGTTTGGCTCCATTGCAGTTGTCGCAAGATCCCGCGCAGCAGGGCCACCTCGGACACGGTCAAGCCGGCGCGGTGAAAGAGGGCGCGCAGCTTGAGCATCTTGCGGCGGGCCGTGTGGGGATACAGGTAGCCAATTTGCAATAGCAGCGCCTCCAGCTGGCCGAAAAAGCCCTCCAGCAATTCGAAGGGAGCTGGCTTGGAGAGGCCAGGGCTAGGCGGAAGCGGCGGATCTGGGCAAAGGAGGGTGCGCAGCTCGTAGCAGCAGATGCCCACCGCCTGAGCCAGGTTGAGGGAAGGGTAGGCCGGATCGGTGGGGATCTGGATTTGGCGATGGCAGAGGGCCAGCTCTTCGTTGCTCAAGCCCTGATCTTCAGGGCCAAACACCAAAGCCACAGGACCGGCGGCCAGTAGCTCAGGAAAGGCTTGGCGGGGAGATTGAACTTGCCACTCGGGGGGGTAGGGCTCGCGGCGGCCTGCAGTCCCGAAGACCTGGACACATCCCTGGAGGGCCTCCGCCAGAGTTGGCACTTGCCGGGCTTGGCGGAGCAAGTCGGCGCCATGCACAGCCATGGTAACTGCTTCGGGATCAAGGGGATCGCAGCGGGGATCCACCAAGACCCACTGTCGCAGACCCATGTTTTTCATCACGCGGGCAATGGCGCCCAGGTTGCGCGGCCCCACTGGTCGCACCAGGACAATCCGCACCTGGGCCAATTGCTCCTGAACCCTGGGGGAGGGTGTCTGCATCGCCTGGGGTTACGGATAGAGTAGAGGAACTAGATCCTGCCACAACTAGCCCTATGGGATCTGCTTACCGCTGCTGGCTAGGCCTGCTGTGTTTTGTGCTGCTGGGGTTTTGCTGGGGATCGGCGGGGCTGGCTGCGCCGGAAAGACTGTCCTCCACCTTAGAGCCAGCCCAGGGGGCTTCTCTAGCGGAGGCGCGACAGCGGTTGGAAACCATTGCCGAGGCGATGCGCTCAATTCGCCTTTGCAACCGTCCCAATTGCCGCTACCGCGATATTTCCGTCGAGGTACATCCCATAGCAGGAGCCGAGCCCCCGGAGTACGAGGGCAGGATCGACGCCACTATCGACCGTCCCTCTGGCAGCTTCGACAGGGCCCGCTACCGGCTGCGATTCCAGGGAGGGCGTTGGCAGTTGCTGGGAGGCGAAGAGGTGTCCGATGTCTCCTCCTTCTTCTTCGAGGGAGATAGCTACGAGGTGTTCAGCGCCTACGGCACTCGCAGTCGCAAGGCCAGATTGGCAGACGCCAGCAGCAGCCTGCGCGTGGGCTACCGGGAGCTGTACTACCGGGTTTTCGACCAGGGCCAAGAGCGTCTTGCGGCAGGAGCCCCATGAGAAGTCAACAGCGCACCTTGGCCAGCTCTATTTCCCTAGAAGGCGTCGGCCTACACACCGGCCTGCCGGTCCGCTGCAGTCTCCACCCCGCCCCCGCTGGCAGCGGTCGGGTCTTCGTGCGGGTGGACCAGCCAGGCTCCCCTCCTATCCCTGCCCAGGTGGGATCCCTAGCTCCTGCTGCCCTCTGCACCCGCCTGCAGCAGGGCTCTGCTCAGGTGCAGACGGTGGAACACCTCCTAGCTGCCCTTTACGTTCTGGGCATCGACAACTGCCGCATTGAGGTAGAAGGACCAGAGCTGCCGATCCTCGATGGCTCGGCCCTGCCCTTTGTGGAGGCCATTGTCCAGGCCGGGATCTTGGCCCAGGAGCAACCCGCCCTGGTGGGCGTGGTTCAAGAGCCGGTTACCGTCTGGGCAGGGGAGGCTTTTGTCAGTGCCCTGCCCCACCCCGAGGCCCGCTTTACCTATGGCATCGAGTTTGCCGACTCTCCCATTGGCCAACAGTGGCTAAGCTGGAGGGAAGATAGGCCGGATTTTGTCTGCTCCATCGCAGCGGCGCGTACTTTTTCCCGCCAGCAAGATGCGGAGCTAGCCCGCCAACAGGGGCTAATCCAAGGGGGCAGCCTGGAAAACGCCATTGTCTGTACTGCAACCGCGTGGCTGGGACCCCTGCGCTACCCCGATGAGCCGGTGCGCCATAAGCTGATAGATTTACTAGGAGATCTCAGCCTACTGGGCTGCCGCCTCCAGGGGCACATCGTGGCCTACAAGGCGGGGCATGCTCTGCACCACCGTCTGGCCAAACAGTTGCTAAGGAGCGGATCCCTCCAGATTCAGGCGGAGGCAACACCAGAAAGGGATCCTGGCTGCCACGGCAAGCTGGCCTCTCTCCTGCAGTCTTGACAGGATGCACTGCCCGCTATCGTGGGACTAGGCCATCTCCCCTTTAGGCTTTGAGGTTTGTCTTCCAGCTCTTTGGGTTTGCCATGTCCTCCGACGTCTGTCCTCCTCCCCCTCTCTCGGCTGAAGCAGCGGCTCAGTTGGCAGCTGCTCCCCCCGTTTTCACTACAGACCAAATCCTGGAGATTCTGCCCCACCGCTATCCCTTTTTGCTGGTGGACCGCGTGGTGGAGTATCTCCCAGGGCAACGGGCAGTGGGCCTCAAAAACGTCACCTTCAATGAGCCTTTTTTCCAGGGACATTTTCCCAACCGCCCCATTATGCCCGGTGTCCTCATTGTTGAGGCCATGGCTCAGGTGGGAGGGATCGTCCTGACCAAGCTGCCGGATGCAGCCGGGCGCCTAGCTCTTTTTGCCGGCATCGATGGGGTACGCTTTCGCCGCCCCGTCCTGCCTGGAGATCAACTGCTGCTGTCAGCTGACCTGCTCACCATCCGGCAAAAGCGCATCGGCAAGATGTTCTGCCGGGCTCAGGTGGGGGGGCAATTGGTTACTGAAGGCGAGCTGATGTTTTCCTTGGTGGACTAGTAACCTGTAGGAAAGCCTCACCGCACCCCTCCAAACCATGCTGCCTGTACGTCCCCGGGAAACGGTTTCCATGTTAACCCGCGATGGGATCCAACTGGACGCGGATATCTATCGCCCCGAGGGGGAAGGGAGCTATCCGGTTTTGCTCATGCGGCAGCCCTATGGCCGGGCCATTGCTTCGACGGTAGTGTACGCCCATCCGCGCTGGTACGCAGCCCATGGCTATATTGTGGTCATCCAGGATGTGCGTGGGCGAGGCACTTCCAAAGGCTCCTTCTACCCCTTCCGCCACGAAGTTGAAGATGGGTTCGACGCCGTCAGCTGGGCGGCTGCTTTGCCAGGGAGCAACGGCGCGGTGGGTATGTACGGCTTTTCTTACCAGGGCATGACCCAGCTGTATGCCGCCTCCGCCCGTCCCAGCGCTTTGAAAACCATCTGCCCAGCGATGCTGCCCTACGACCTTTACGCGGATGCCGCCTACCCCGGGGGAGCCTTTGCCTTCTACAACAACCTCAGTTGGGCCCTGCAACTGGAAGCCGAGGGAGCACACCGGCGGGGAGATGCCAGTGCCTATCAGGCCCTCTTCAAGGCGTCGCGCAACCTGCCCCTCCACGACCCTATCCCCCTCAAGCCGGGCGTGCTGCAGCAATATGCGCCCCAGTCCTATTACTTCGACTGGCTGGATCACAGCGAGCCGGACGACTACTGGCGCCAGCTCTCCCCTCGGCTGGAGGCGGTGGATCTGCCAATGCTGCACATTGCCGGCTGGTTTGACAGCTACCTGAGTGGCAGCCTACGCCTCTACAAGGAGATGAGTGCCCGCAGCCAAAACCCCCAATACCTGGTTGTCGGGCCGTGGGCCCACCTCCCTTGGGGGCGCAGGGTGGGAGCGCTGGATTTTGGCCCTGAGGCCGTCAGCCCCATCGATCGGCTGCAGGTGCGCTGGTTTGACCAGTTCCTCAAAGGCAAGGACACAGGGATCCTCCAAGAGCCGCCGGTGCGCCTGTTCGAGATGGGCTCCAACCGCTGGCGCAGCCTTGAGGCCTGGCCCAACCCTGAGCCAAAAGCTCTTTACCTGCACAGCACTGGTCTAGCTGCCCTTTCCGAACTCGAGGGATCCCTCCGCCCGGAGCCCCCGCCGAGGCAGCAGTCGGATACTTTTGTTCACGATCCCTGGCGACCGGTACCCGCCCTGGGGGGTCACCTGGTTTACCCTGCCGGACCCCAAGAGCGCTCCGCCGTCGACTGCCGCGCCGATGTTCTTACCTACACCACTCCCCCTCTAGAAACCGACCTCCTCCTGGCGGGGGACATCACGGCAGAGCTCTACGTCGAGGCGGACAGCCCCAGCTTTGATCTCTGCGCCGTGCTCTCGGTGGTGAGGCCGGATGGCCAGGTGTATAACTTTTCCCAGGGCTACCGCCGTCTGCGGGATCCCCAGCCCAATGTCCCCATTGGGATCCCCTGTCAGCCCACCTGTATCCGCATTCCCCGTGGCCACGCTCTACGCCTTAGCCTAAGCGCAGCCTGTTTCCCTGCCTACCCCGTTAACCCAGGTACAGGCCAGCGGGAGGAGCGGCAAATGGAAGGCCGCATTCTCACCCTGACTCTTCACAGCGGCGGCAACACGCCTTCGCGGCTAATCTTGCCCATTCTTGAGGAATAGTGCGGCTTTGCAATCTCTGCTTAACAAACGAAAATCAAACGCTAGGATGAGACCAGGTGGGCAAAAGAGCGCCATGTTGCAGGACCCAAAGCTAATCCGGCACTATCAAGCTCTAACCGATGCGCTGGTGGACAGTTGGCATCGCGGCTATCAGCGCATTGACGAGCTACGGCTGCTGGTGGACGGCTACCTGCTGGCCTTGCGAACTGGCAAGCAATTAGAGCCCTTTGAGATCTACCGCCTCGAAGATGAGGTCAACCGCTTCCTCTACGATCCCTCCAACTTCAGGGAGCCAGAACCGGAGCGGGAGACGGAGAGAACGCGGGGTTACTAACTTATCGACCAGTGGGCTGAGACCAGTCCTATGGCAGTCTGGGATACCCTGGCCACTTCCCGGCGCCCAGCTCTATTGGGATCTGGCCTCGGCCTAGGAATAGCCCTGACCCTCTGGTACGGGGCGTTTGGCTACCACGTACTGCAAATTGGGATCTGGCTGCTGAGCATTTTGCTGGTGGGGCTGTATGTGGCCCAGTTTCCCCCGGCTCAGCCCCCTTGGGATCCGACGCGGCTGCGCTGGCGCCAGGAGCTGCTGCACCTGGGGCTGTTGGCGTTGGTTTTTGCTCCCCTCTACCTCTACGACCTGGCCAACATCCCTTTTCAAATCAACACCGACGAGATTGTCATCACCTCCATGGCTCGTCGGGCTTCCGGGGTGCGCTACCCCGATCTCTTTGGGTTGATGCCAGAGTACTTCTATTTCCCCCGCTTTATGTTTAGCCTCTTTGGCGGCCTGACGCGGCTGATGGGAGGAGTCACCCTGGTCAATGTGCGCACGGTGCATGCCGCCTTTGGGGTGATTACTATTCTGGTGGCCTACGGGTTTTTTCGGTCGTTCTGGAACTCCCGGCTGGCCTTGGCAGGAGCGGCCCTTCTGGGATCCAACCACGCCTTGTTAGGCATTAGCCGCATGGCCATGCGGGAAAACCTGATTGTGCTGGTGGAGTGTGCAGCTCTGGCCCTGATCTTGAAGGGCGTGCGGGAAAAAAATCCCCTGCTTTTGTATTTGGGGGGAGGGGCAGCAGCTTTCTCCCTCTACGGCTATTTGCCAGGGCGCGTGGTGATCCTGTTGGGACTCCTGTTTGGCGTTCTGTACTTGCTCTTGGGGCGGGAGGATCTGCAGGCCAACCCCGTTTGGACCCTAGCCAAGCTGACAGTGCCGGCAGCGCTGGGATTTTTTCTGGTGGCCGCGCCCATTCTGGTAGCCACCGCCACTGCCCCCCCAGAAAGCGCCGAGTATGCCCGCCAGCAATTTCTCTTTTTCCCCGAGGGGCGGGCGCTGCAGCAAATGTGGGTGAACGCGGCTACGCCGGCAGAGGGGGTGTGGCGCAACATCCGCAATGGCCTGAGCATGTTCAACGACCCCAGCCAGCACGACCGGGGCTATATCTATCCCAACTACGGCCATGCCTTTGTGGATCCCTTGACAGGGATCTTGATTTGGCTAGGGCTGGGATCTGGGCTCTACCGCGTCCTCAGGGGGCGCAGCCAGCCGCACGACTGGCTCTGTATTGGCAGTTTCCTGTTTCTTTACCTGCTCTTTAGCCTGGCTATCACCAAAGCCCCCAACTATACCCGCCTGCTCGTGATCCTGCCCTTTGTAGCCTACCTAACCCTGGAAGGGATCCAGACGCTGGCCGCTCCCCTGGAACGTTGGGGATCCACCGTAACAGCAGTAGCGATGGCGGGCACCATCCTCCTCATTGGAGGCTGGAACTTGGCCATTTGGGGCGACTTTGTCCACAAGGGCTGGACGCAGGGCAACGACGTGGGAGCCACCGGGCGCTACGTGGCCGCTCGACAGAGGGATCCCAACCACCGCTTCTATTTGGCTGCTAGCGCCGCCTACCCCTATTTCAGTTGGGGAGAGCCTGCCTACTGGCAAAGTTGGATTCAATTTTTTGCCAGGCAAGAACAAGAGGTGAAGGTTTTTCCCCCCGAGACGTTGCTTAGCCAAGACCTAGAGCCGCCGTTTACCCTGTTTATGAACGAGGGGGTATGGGAGCAGCAAGGGGCAGCGCTGCGGCGACGCTTTCCCAAGGGTCAGCTGCATCGGATCCCAGCAGAGCGAGGGCTGTGGGCCTTTGAGGTGGCGGATCCTTAAGACTATGGCTGCTCTTGCCTGTCTTCTGAAGGCGTCACCTTCTCGGGGCTGGGCCTAGGAAGGGATCCCTGCGGAGGAGCCTGGCTTGGCAATCCAGTAGCCGCACTGGTGCTCCCCGTTAACTTGCCAGCTGAGGCGCTCCACCCGACAATCGGGCAGAGCGGCGGCAAACATCTCCAGCTCATGGCCGCAGACGCTGGGAAAACGCTGGGCAATCTGGGCAATGGCGCAATGGTGCTCCACCAGGACGTACTGCTCGACATACTGCTCAGAGCCTTCTGCTGGCCTGGGGGCAGCCAGGTGGTTGGGATAGGGGTAGTACTCGGCCATGTAGCCTTCTGCCTGGCGCAACTGTACCAGGCGCTCTAGCCGCTCGGCCAGGGATCCGGATCCCATCTGGGCTTGGTACTCCTGGGCTTTGCGTTGCCACTGCTGCTGGAGCAGGGATCCCATCTGTTCGGCTCCCAAGGTTTCGGCCAGCGTGTTGAGCAGGCCCAGGGCAAACTCGTCGTAGCGGGCAGGGAATTGCGCTTCCCCCTGGGGGCTAAGCTGATAGAAGTGCTGGGGACGGCCAAGGCCGCTGGGTTGAGCGACATGGCGGATCAGTCCCTCCGCCTCCAGATCCTTGAGGTGGCGGCGAATGGCCTGGGGAGAGATGCCCAAGTGCTCCGCTAGGGCTTGGGCAGTAGCCTGTCCTGCCTTGCGCAGGTAGATCGAGATAGCCTGCTTACTGGAAGTAGGCTGGGTAGCCTGGCTGGCGATCCTACGTGCTCGGTTCACTGTTGTCCTCCTGCCTATTTTGACAACGGGATCATTGCTAAAGTAACTTAAGGATTAGTTAAGCAACAGCTATAAGGATTAGTTAAGCAACAACTATATTGTTTTAGTTGGCCGTCTGTTCTTGCGCGCTTCTAATCCCTACTTGAGAGCCACCCATGTCTAAGAGCGTCCGCGC
>NZ_JANSHI010000007.1:23366-46031 GCF_047461615.1 Synechococcus sp. W65.1
TTGTTTTAGTTGGCCGTCTGTTCTTGCGCGCTTCTAATCCCTACTTGAGAGCCACCCATGTCTAAGAGCGTCCGCGCCCTGGTTAACCAGCCCTACAAGTACGGCTTTGTTACCGACATCCCTTCAGAATCCATCGGCAAGGGCCTAAACGAGGACATCATTCGCCAAATCTGGGCCAAAAAGGGGGAGCCGGACTTCATGCTGGAGTTCCGGCTGCGGGCCTACCGCCAGTGGCTGAAGATGAGCGAGCCCACTTGGCCAAACGTGACCTACCCCCCCATTGACTACCAAAACATCGTCTACTACTCGGCCCCCAAGGTGCGGGAGAAGAAGAAGAGCCTGGACGAAGTGGATCCAGTGCTGCTGGAGACTTTTGAAAAATTGGGGATCCCGCTGTCTGAACAGAAGCGACTGGCCAATGTAGCGGTGGACGCCATTTTCGACAGCGTCTCGGTGGCCACCACCTTCCGGGAAAAGCTGGCCAAGGAAGGGATCATCTTCTGCTCCATGTCGGAGGCGCTGCGGGAGTATCCCGAGCTGGTGCGTAAGTACCTGGGTACGGTGGTGCCTATTGCCGACAACTACTACGCGGCGCTGAACTCGGCGGTATTTAGCGACGGCTCCTTTGTCTATGTGCCCAAGGGGGTGCGCTGCCCCATGGAGCTCTCGACCTATTTCCGTATCAACAACAGCGAGTCGGGCCAGTTTGAGCGCACCTTGATCATTGCCGACGAGGGATCCTACGTCAGCTACCTGGAGGGCTGCACAGCCCCCATGTTCGACACCAACCAACTGCACGCGGCGGTGGTGGAGCTGATTGCCCTGGACAACGCCGAAATCAAGTACTCGACGGTGCAGAACTGGTATGCCGGCGACGAAAACGGCAGGGGCGGCATCTACAACTTTGTTACCAAGCGCGGCCTCTGCCAGGGGGTCAACTCCAAGATCTCCTGGACGCAGGTGGAGACTGGCTCCGCCATCACCTGGAAGTATCCAAGCTGTGTGTTGGTGGGGGAAAACTCGGTGGGCGAGTTTTACTCAGTTGCCCTGACCAACCACTACCAGCAGGCCGATACCGGCACCAAGATGATCCACATAGGCCGCAACACCCGCAGCCGAATTATCTCCAAAGGGATCTCGGCGGGGCATTCCAAAAACAGCTACCGCGGCTTGGTGAAAATTGGGCCGAAGGCAGAGGGCGCCCGCAACTTCTCCCAGTGTGATTCGCTGCTGATTGGGGATCAGTGCAGCGCCAACACCTTCCCCTACATCGAAGTGCAAAACAACACCGCCAAAGTGGAGCACGAAGCCTCAACCTCTAAGATTGGAGAAGAGCAGTTGTTTTACTTCCAGTCGCGCGGCATCTCTGCAGAGGATGCGGTGTCTATGATCATCAGCGGCTTCTGCCGGGAGGTGTTTAACCAACTGCCCATGGAGTTTGCCGTCGAGGCAGATCGCTTGCTGAGCTTGAAGCTAGAGGGATCCGTTGGCTAGATCCCCAGCAAGCTGAATTGGCCATTGCCGGCTTACTTTAGCTAGCTGCGCGATCCCAGGGTGAACGCTCGTCTGGAGGTCATTCAAGAGCAACCGCTGAGATGATCCGGGAAAACGGCCCTGTCATTTTATCTGTCCGCGATCTCACCGCTGAGATCGACGGAACCCCTATCCTCAAGGGGGTAAACCTGGAAGTTCGGGCTGGCGAGATCCACGCCATCATGGGGCCAAATGGCTCTGGGAAAAGCACCTTCTCCAAGATCCTGGCCGGCCACCCGGACTACCGGGTAACCGGGGGTGAGATCCTCTATTTGGGCAAGGATCTCTTGGCCATGGAACCGGAGGAGCGGGCCTGGGCTGGGATCTTTTTGGCCTTTCAATACCCCATCGAGATTCCAGGGGTAAGCAACTTGGATTTTCTGCGAGCTGCCTACAACGCCCGGCAGAAATACCGGGATCAGCCGGAAATGGATCCCCTTGAGTTTGACGACTTCGTGCGCCAAAAGCTGGAGCTGGTCAAAATGGATCCGGCTTTTTTGGAGCGCCCCGTCAACGAGGGGTTTTCTGGCGGCGAGAAAAAGCGCAACGAGATTCTACAGATGGCCGTGCTGGAGCCGACCCTGGCCATTTTGGACGAGACGGACTCTGGCCTCGACATCGACGCGCTGCGCATCGTTGCCCAGGGCATCAACCAGCTAGCTGGCCCCGAGAAGGCCATACTCCTCATTACCCACTACCAGCGCCTGCTGGAGTATGTGACCCCTGACTGTGTGCATGTGATGGAAGGGGGGCGCATTGTCCTTAGCGGGGACAAGAGCTTGGCGCTGGAGCTGGAAAAGCGGGGCTACGACTGGCTTAGGGAGGAGGTGGGATGAGCGCTGCGGTGCCCAAGTCGTCGGTTGGAGAAAGCGACGCTGCCAGTTTTGGCCGCTCCTTTCTGGAGCACATTCTTAGCCAAATCCCGGAGGTGGAGGACTCCCACGCCACTCTGCGACAGCAGGCCCGTGCCCAACTGGCGGAACTGGGGATCCCCACTCCGCGCGAAGAGGACTGGAAATACAGCGACCTCTCGCCGCTAGTGGCCCACGCCTTTCGCCTGGCCAGCCCTGGGGAGGAGAATTTGAACCGGGCCACTCTGGAGCCCTGGCTGTGGTCGGAAAGCCGCCACAGCTATGCCGTCTTTGTCAACGGCTACTTCGCTCCCCACCTTTCTGACTTGAGCGGCCTGCCGTCGGCGCTGCGCCTTGCTCCCCTCAGCCAGGCTGCCTCTGGAGGGTTGCAAACCATCGCCAAGGTCGATGTCTTCAGCGCCCTCAACACCGCCCACCTAGGCGGCGGGATCCAGATTGAGCTCTTGCCCCACGAGAAGGTTTTGCCGCCCTTGCACCTACTTTGGATAACCGTGGCCCCTGAAGGAGAGGCGGTTTTGGCCCAGCCCCGCTGCCTGCTGACTTTGCCAGCCTACAGCTCCCTCACCCTAATTGAAGACCACCTTTCCTGGGGCTCGGGGATCCCCTTCAGCAACGCGGTTACCGAGATTGCCCTGGAAGAAGGATCCCGCCTGCACCACGTCCTCCTCCAGCGGCAGGGATCCCAGGCCTTTCACATCAACCAAACCGCCGTGCGCCAGGGCCGCTACAGCCACTACCGGCTGCAGGCCCTCCAGTGGGGATCCCAGTTTTCCCGCCACAACCTGGAGCTGGCCCAGGTGGAGCCCCAGGCCCACACCCACCTGCAGGGGCTGACCCTATTGAGGGGATCCCAGCACAGCGACACCCACTCCCGCCTGCGGCATCAGGCCCCCCAGGGCAGCAGCCGCCAACTGCACAAGTGCATTGTCGACGAGACAGCCCGTGCCGTCTTCAGCGGGCGCATTCTGGTCAGCCGAGAAGCCCAACTGACCGACGCGGCCCAAACCAACCGCAACCTCCTCCTAAGCCCCAAGGCGCGAGTGGATACCCGGCCCCAACTGGAGATCTTCGCCGACAACGTCAAATGCACCCACGGAGCCACCGTGGGCCAACTGGAGGCGGAAGAGATCTTCTACCTGCAAAGCCGCGGCATTCCCTTGGCCCAAGCCCGCCAACTGCTCACCTATGCCTTTGCCGCCGAGATCCTAGAGGGGATCCCTGTGGCTCAACTTCCCTCCCTAGTAGCCCAGCAGTTGGCGCACGGCTAATTTCCAGCAAACGGTGAGCACTTGCCGCTAGCTGAGGCTTTCTTCTTCCGGCTGTCTTGCCAAGCCATTTGGGCAAAACAAATCCCCTCTCTCTGCTGCTTTATCCAGAGCCAGAACAGCCGTTAAAGGCCCAATTGAGAAGAGCCTTTCTCCCCCAGAGTAAACACGACCTGGAGCAGAGCTGCAAGCTTTTGGTTGCAGAAGTACTTCAGGAGGTTATGATCCTAGAGAGGGCTTTAGGGTATTAGAAAATGTCGGATATACCACCACAACCTCTAACCGGGAAGGCTCTCTTGCAGAAGATAGAGGCTTTGGGGCACCTTTCGCGCCGGGAAACGGCAAAGCGCTGTGGCTATGTAACCGTGACCAAGAACAACAAGCTCCGCGTCAACTTAAACGCTTTTTACGATGCGGTGCTGGCAGCAAAAGGTCTCAGCCTCGGCCCAAGTAGCCGTGAAAAGCGCGGTCGCGAGCCCTCCTTTCGCGTCAGCGTTCACAAAAATGGGCAGATCATCATCGGGTCTGCCTACACCAAGCAGATGAATCTCAAGCCTGGCGATGAGTTTGAGATCCACCTAGGCTACAAGCACATTCACCTCAAGCAGGTGTTAAACGGCCAGGTCATGGAAGACTCAGCCTCGGGAGAAGCTGCCCCCAAAAAGACGCGGGGCCGCCGGAAAAAAGCAGCAGGAGGTTGAAAACCTTCTGAGCAGAGGGAGCCCAGTTGAGCAACTGTTGCAGCAGGGCTGTTTTGCCTCTTCGCCCTCTTTAAGAGGGGATCCAAAGCCTAGGTTCACCAAGCGTGCCAACCCTAGATTTGAGGATCCCTATGCCGCAGACGGTTCAACCTCCCCTCCAGTTTCTGCCGCCACGATTGACGCCTTGGGTGGTTCGTTTTGTCCAAACCGGCTTGCCTTTTTGGTTGCGCTGGACCAAAGGGATCCCGCGCGTTGAGGTGGAGGGAGGGGAGCGCTTGGCTCAGCTTTATCAGCAATTTGAAGCAGGCAAGATTCGCTTGTTGGTAGCCTTTCGCCACCCCACCCTCGATGACCCTCCCTGTCTGCTGTACCTGTTTGCTCACCTTTTGCCTCAGGTGGCCCGGCAACAGGGGATCCGGCTGCGGCAGCGGCCCCACGTCCTGTTTGTCTACGACCGCGGCCTGCCACTGTGGCTGGGGGCCATTGCCAGTTGGGGCTTGCCCCGGCTGGGCGGGATCCCCATTCTGCGGGGCCGTCTGGATCGGGCAGGGCTGAAGAGTTCCCGCGAGCAGCTAGTCTCAGGCCCCTATCCATTGGCCGTGGCACCCGAGGGAACCATCAACGGCATGAGTGGGCTGCTCAACCCCCTGGAGCCGGGGGTAGCCCAGTTGAGCTTTTGGGCAGTGGAAGATCTGCTCAAGGCAGGTCGGCCAGAGGAAGTGCTGATCCTACCCGTGGGCCTCTGCTATCAGTACTTGAGGGATCCCCGGGCAGCCCTCGACAGGTTGCTCCGCCGCATGGAGGCCAACTGCCACCTGCCAACCGGGCGCTCAGCCCATGTCGGCAAAGAATCTCTCATGGCCCGCTTGCTCCGCTTGGCTGAACACCTCATTCAGACCCTGGAGAACTTTTACGAGCGCTTCTATGCCCCCGCCTTGCCTGCTGCAACTTGGGCCAAGCGGGGAGAAGGAGGGGATCTGCGGACACGTCTGCAAAGCTTATTGGATCTGGCTTTGCGCGTGGCTGAGCAGCGCTTTGGCTTGCAACCTCAGGGAGACCTCATCGAGCGGCGACATCGCCTTGAGCAGGCAGGCTGGTCTTGGATCTACCGGGAAGATATTCCCGATGTTGCTGCCCTCTCTGCAGTAGAAAAAAGCCTAGCCGATCGCATTGCCTCGGAGGCCACTTTCCACCTCTGGCATATGCGCTTGGTGGAGACCCTAATGGTATTTGCCGTCCGCCCTCTGCCTGAGCAGCCCAGCCCGGAGGAACTGGCCGAAACTGCCCTGCGGCTGTGGAACCTCCTGGCTTGGATCAAAGGCCAGAATCCCTTGGTCGCTCCTCCTCAGTTGGGGCCGCGGCTAGCCCGTTTCCGCATCGGGGATCCCCTCTCCGTCTCAGAGCGCTGGCCCACCTACCAGGCCAACCGCCGGCAAGCTATCCAAGCTCTGACCCAGGATCTGCAGGCAGCAATGGAGCGGCTACTGCCCTCTCCTGTGGCCATCCCTGCGGGCTAACCCAAGCGAGCGTCCAAGAAGTTTTTTTAAGGCATTCTGGACAAACAAGACAAATCTTTGCATTAGGAGAAGGGAAGCTTCTGGCTCTTGCGGTAGAAAGATAGCAAAAAGGATCAGAGGGGTTGGCCTTCGTCGATGTCTGAAGAGCTGCTCCGCGCCATTCGCAAACGCGACCTCGAGGCCGCTACACTGGCTGTCCAGCAGCTGCGTTCCCAATGGCGTCTCAGTGAGGCAGCAATTACCTCGATGGTGATGGTGGCCGTGGAGCGGTTAGCTTGGGATGAAGGCGATCGGGCCGCCGCCAGGTGGCTGTTGCGCTGCTGCTCCCGACGACGGCGCTAGAAGCCTAAACCCTCGCTGCCGGCAGTAACCAGGCCTCTCTCCGCGTCCAAAGTAACAATAGCCCCGTCGCGGATGAGGCGCGTGGCATCTTTAACCCCCACCACCACCGGCACTCCCAGTCGCAGAGCAATTACGGCTGCGTGGGAGGAGACGCCGTCCTCTTCAGTAATGACTCCAGCCGCCTGCTTGATCGCCTCTACATAGCTAGCATCAGTAGCGCGGGCAACCAGGATATCGCCAGGGGTAATCTTGCTGGCCTCAAGGCCGGAGCGGAGAATACGGGCAGGGCCGCTGACGGTGCCTTTGCCAAACCCTCTGCCTCTAGCTACCACCGCCTTCACCACTTCTACCTTGATAAGGTCAGTGGAGCCGGAAATGCCCGGCAGGGTGCCGGCAGTGAGCACCACCAAATCCCCGTCCTTGAGCAGGCCTTCTTCCTGGGCTACGTTAATGGCGGCTTGAAGGGTCTGGCGGCTGGTAGGCAAATCCAGAACCAACAGCGGGCGTACCCCCCACACCAACTGCAGCTGCCGCGCCACCTCCACATGGGGTGTTACGGCCAGGATGGGAGTGCGCGGGCGAAACCGCGAGACATTGCGGGCTGTGCCTCCGGTTTTGGTTAGGGTCATCACGGCTACCGCGTCCAGCTCCTCGGCAATTTCCCCCACGGCGCGGCTAATGGAATCGGCTATCAGGGCTTTGGGACGCAGCGAATTATCCTCGGCACAGCTACCCCTAGTCTGGCTCAACTCTTGCCGGGCAAGAGCGCGCAGGTGGTGGCGGCGATCCGCGTAGAGGGGATTAAAGTAGTCCTGTTCGATGCGCAGGGCAATGCGGGCCATGGTGGCCACCGCCTCGACAGGATACTTGCCCACCGCCGTCTCGTTGGAGAGCATAACGGCATCGGTGCCGTCCAAAATGGCATTGGCTACATCCGAGATCTCAGCGCGGGTGGGGCGAGGGCTATGGGCCATGCTGTCCAGCATCTGGGTAGCGGTGATGACCGGGATCCCCAGGCAGTTGGCCATGGCGATGATCCGCTTCTGCAAGATCGGCACCTCTTCTGCCGGCAGCTCCACGCCCAGATCTCCCCGCGCCACCATCACCCCGTCGCTAAGAGCCAGGATCTGGGGCAGTTGCTGGATAGCCTCGTGTTTTTCAATCTTGACGATGATGGGAACTCGCTTGCCAGCGGCAGCCATCAGTTCCCGCAGCTCCAGAACATCCGAGGGATCGCGGACAAAGCTGAGGGCCACCCAGTCGACCCCTTGGTTGAGGCCGAAGTAGAGGTCTTCTTTGTCTTTTTCGGTAACGGCGCGGATGCTGAGGCGCACGCCGGGGAAGTTCACTCCCTTGTTGTCGGAGAGGGTGCCGCCGACAATGGTGCGGCAGAAGAGCTCGCCCGCTGCCGGATCCACCGCCTCCACGCGCATCTCCACTCGACCGTCATCCAGAAGGATGGTTGCTCCCTCCGGCACCTCTTGGGCCAGCTTGTCGTAGGTAACCCAACTGCGCTCCTGCGTTCCCAAAAGGGGTTTGCTGGTGAGGACAAACGGATCCCCGCTCTTGAGGGTAATCGGGCCTTCGGCAAACTTGCCCAGGCGGATCTTGGGCCCCTGCAGGTCTTGCAAAATGGCAACCTGGATCCCCAGATCCATCGCCGTTTGGCGGATGAGGCGGATGTTGCGGCGGTGGAGATCGTGATCTCCATGGGAAAAGTTCAGGCGAAGGGTAGTTGCCCCTTGCAGGATCATTTCCCTGAGAATGGCTGGATCAGAGCTGGCGGGGCCGATGGTGGCAACAATTTTGGTGCGTCGAAAAGAATCCCTCAAATGCATGTCCACTGTTCCCAAGGGAGAGCAGCCCAGATCCTTCCCCCACAGAGGGATCTCTCTGATTACGATAACCCGTTATGTCTTTTTTGAGGCACCGCTTTTTTAAAATCCCCAGCGAGAGAGGATGGGAAAATAGGCAAAGCAGAGTGTAGAGATCCATCTGGAGTCGAGCGATGCCGGTTGCCCCCGAATACGCCTTCCCCTTCGAGCACCATTAGAAGTTCTCTCTGGATAACCCCACTATCTCCAGCCCAGGGGTTTCCAAGCGGGAATACATAGCCAGCAGAGTACTGCAGGGTATCGTGAGCAATCCCCAGACTCCCGTCGGCGATTTGTCTCCTGAGCAACGACAGGCTTTGGTCTATACGGCGGTGTTGTTGGCAGATGATTTGTTGGTGGCCCTCGGCGCTCAGTAGAGAGGTTCTTGAGATTGCAGCGCACCCTCTTGGGGTGAGGTTTAGGCCGAGGTTGACCGTTCGCGGCGGGGGGCCGTAGGCTCTGCTACTACATACGCCGCAGCCGTTGAGTCAACTCTTCCCCCAAGCGCATCCATTCTGCCATCCCTTCGGGATTCACCTGTCGGTCATTTTGCCAAAGAATGAGGTGGGCGCCAGCTCCTTCGGCGCAATAGTTGGGATGCTGCTCCAAAAAACTGAGGACGCCGGGATGAAAACGTAGCCGAACTTGAGCTTCATCCTGTCCTCGCAAGAGATAGCTCCGAGAAAACTTAGGGTGGCTCTCGAAGTTGATATCTTGCATGCCAAAGGCTTTGGCGATGCCGTGGAAAAGGGCATTTTCGGGGTGCAGCCGAAAACGGGGCAGATGAAGATCCTCGTGATAGGCGTAGAAGACGGACTGGCGATAAGTGCTGGAACTCTTGCCACTGCCGCTGGTGTATTGGTAATCAAAAACGGTAATCTCAGTGCCATCGATCAGCCGCTTGGACATCGAATTATAGAAACGCCGCCCATGGCCTCGTTCAAACAGTCCAAAGCCTGCTTGCAACAAGCGAGATCGAATCTCTTCAGGCAACTGGGCAGAAAAGCGCATTCCTAGCTGTGCAGCTACCCGCTCCAGAGCTTCTCGACGTTTCTTTTCGTGGTAAAGGGCTAGAGCCAAGATCCCGGCAGCCAGAGCTAAAAACAGGATAAAAAGAAGCCACTCCATACAGTCTCCCTCGGCTTAGCCACTGCAGTGCCTATCCCCACAATACCTGAGCGGATCCCCAAAAGGATCCCTGCCTTCTTCCGGCTCAGCCGACAAGCGGGGTTTCAGTCCCGTTTACCGGGATTATTTGATTGAGACTCATGTCCTATTGCCATCGTTGTGCATTGATAGACGTGCCCATGATTCACTTGCAACTCTCAGATGCTTCCGGTGGGTCGGGAATATTCAAAGCCACTTTTGCCTTGGCTAAAGCATCTCGATAGGCATAGGCGGCGGCGACAATTTTACCCCGCTGTTGGGCATTCACCGAACTGTAGGGTTTGGTTATGACTTTTCCCGGAATGGTAAATTCCATAATGGTTGCCATCGCATTTTTATAGGCTTGATCAACCTCCGCTACCAAGGCCGGGTCAAGTTTGGATTTGTAGGGTTCAAATTGACTTTGAATCCCAATCCAGTTGTGCTTGAAAATTAAAATGCTTTGATCTGACCAGGTTTCTTCTTCACCGGAAATTTTTTTGGAAGGAATCTCCTCCGCCAAAGCTAACATTCCGGCAAAATTTAAAGATGAATTGAAATTTTTAGGATCGTTGAGTTTAGCAATCAGGGATTTCACACTATCCACCAATTTTTCAGCATAGGGCACTGCCGCCGCCAAGTTATTGTCCCGATAGATAAGGGCTTCGATCCGGTGAATACTGCGATAATTTTCCGAAGTTTCCCCACCTTTAATGGCATAGGGGCGAGCATCAATAGCTTCATCTTCTTCGGGAAAACTAGCCGCATAAACTTCAATTTCTTCATAGGGAGGACGAGCCTCTACATAAGCCTGCCGGGCACGATTAATATCCCCACTTTTTAGGGCGACCAGGAGATTTTCCGCTAACTTAAGCTGTTCATCCGCCCGTTTTTGCAAGTAGGCTAACCCCTCCATAACCTGCTGGGCATAGGGATCATTCATGGGAGAACTTTGAGTGACAGATTCAGAATTATTTGAAGTTGACGATTGAAAAAAAGAACAGCTTACCAACATCCAGCAGACTAATACACTAATCAGGAAAGCAGACAAATACCGACGCATAAACGACTCCTTTGGGGTAAATAAGGTTAACGGGGTTTACAAGTGGCGATGGCAAACTTTTCAGGCTTACCATGACCTGCTCAAATCGCTTGGAATAATTGATCAAAATTTCTGAAATCACTCCCTCCAGGCTGACAGTGAATCTGTAAAAAAACAACGCTCCCCAACCAAACTTAGGATAGAACAGTTAAGCAATGGGCAAGCTATGACTTTACCGGCGGCAAAGAACTCGCTAGGTTGCATTGCTCTTCAGTGTATACCTAAATGATAAATTCTGTCAACTAGCTGATTGTGGTTTTTTCGGTTGGCAGGGCTTGGTGAACCCCAACGAGTCTGGAGGGTATCCGGGTGAAGCCCCGAAAAACAGGATTTCGGGTGGGGAACCGCTGATTAGCCAGGGGGCGACGGTGGCGGGGGAAAATTCAGCCTATCGGGCTTTTGCCCTGGTGTATGAACGCTTGGGGCAGGCGGTGCCAGCGGTGACGTTAACCCTGGAATTGGAGGTGCCTTTGGCGCGGGGGTTGGGCAGTTCGGCGACGGCAATTGTGGCGGGTCTGCGGGCAGCGCACTATTTCCTGGGGGAACCGCTCCCGGCTTCCCAGGTGTTGGCTTGGGGGGTGGCGTTGGAGGGGCATCCCGATAATGTGGTGCCTGCCTGGTGGGGGGGCTGTCGGTTGACCTGCGGGGAATGCGTTGCTGGGATTCCTTGGCATCCTGAAGTGACCCCCGTTTTGGCGATTCCTGAGTTTGCCTTATCTACGGCGGAGGCTCGAGCGGTGTTGCCGAGTCATGTCCCCTATCGGGATGCGGTGGCGAATCTGGGGGCGTTGGGGTGTTTGCTCCAGGGGTTGCAGCAGGGGTCGCCGGAATTGTTGCGGGCGGGGTTGCAAGACCGTTTGCATCAGCCCTACCGGCGGGGGTTGATTCCCGGTTATGACCTGGTGGAACGGGCGGCGCAGAGCCAGGGTTTCAGTCCCGTTTACCGGGATTATTTGATTGAGACTCCCAAGACGGGCTTACTGGTCAACACAAAGGGATCCCCAGCCTTGAGGGTAATCGGGCCTTCGGCAAACTTGCCCAGGCGGATCTTGGGCCCCTGCAGGTCTTGCAAAATGGCAACCTGGATCCCCAGATCCATCGCCGTTTGGCGGATGAGGCGGATGTTGCGGCGGTGGAGATCGTGATCTCCATGGGAAAAGTTCAGGCGAAGGGTAGTTGCCCCTTGCAGGATCATTTCCCTGAGAATGGCTGGATCAGAGCTGGCGGGGCCAAGGGTAGCCACAATCTTGGTGCGTCGAAAAGACTCGCTTAAGTGCATGGCAATCTTTCCCAGGGAGAGCAGATCAAGATTGTTCCCCCACGCAGGGATCTCCTTGATACGATAGCCCGTAGTGTCTTTTTTGAGACCTTGCTTTCTAAGATTCCCAGTCCAGGAAAATGGGCTGAGCGCAGCTTCAAGTTTGGGTTGGGAGTGAAGCCATGCCGATAGCTTCTGAATACGCCTTTCCCTTCGAGCACCACCAAAAGTTTTCCCTGGATAACCCCACTATCTCTAGCCCTGGCGTCTCCAAACGGGAATACGTGGCTAGCAGGCTATTGCAAGGTATCCTGAGCAACTCCCAGACCCCTGTTGGCAACTTGTCTCCTGAGCAGCGCCAGGCCCTAGTCTATACGGCGGTGATGCTGGCAGACGAGCTGTTAGCCGCCCTTGGTGCCCAGTAGGCTTAGGCCCACCCTCGCCACAGCCCACTGAAGGCAAGGGTAAGCAACCCAGAACAGCGCTTGTTGCACCCGCCAGCCTCTTAGCCACCTCTAGAACTCGTAGCCAAATAGGCGCGGATCCGCCGGCTGCAAGTTGAGATCGGCCAGGCCGTATTCCGCCCAGCGGCGATCCACCAGGCGGGCCACTTCCGGATCCGGGGCAAGGGGTTGCCGCCAGGGGGTGTCCGTTTCCGGCGGGATCTTGGTAGTGGCGTCGATCCCCATTTTGCCCCCAAGGCCCCGCTTTTCGGTGGCAAAGTCCAAGGCGTCGAAGGGATTGTCCGGCAAGATGAACACATCCCGCTGCGGATCCACCCGCGAACACAGACACCAGAGCACCTGCCGCGGATCCCGCACGTTGATGTCCTTATCCACCACGATCACAAACTTGGTGTAGCTAAATTGAGGCAAGGCGCTCCAAAAAGCTAGGGCCGCCCGCCGCGCTTGGCCGGGGTAGGCCTTGTCAATGGACAAAATGGCCACCTTGTAGCCCAGGCCCTCCATCGGCAAAAAGAAGTCCACGATCTCCGGCACCTGCTGCCTGAGGATGGGGGTGTAGATGCGGTTTAGGGCCAGGGCTATCATGTCGTTTTCCTTGGGGGGCTTGCCGCTAAAGGTAGTGAGGTAAATGGGATCGCGGCGGTGGGTGAGGCAGTGGAAGCGAATTAAAGGAGCCTGCTCGTTGCGAGGGCCGTAGTAGCCAATGTGATCCCCAGCGGGACCGTCGGGGGCCACCTCCCCTGGGGTTATGGTGCCTTCCAAGACAATCTCGGCGTGGGCCGGCACTTCCAGATCCACCGTTTTGCAGCGGGCTAGGGGCAATCCCTCTCCGGTGTAGAGACCGGCAAACAGCCACTCGGAGAGATCCACCGGCAAGGGCGTGGCCGCCGCCAGGATTACGGCAGGATCTACCCCGATGGCCACTGCCACTTCCAGCTTCTGGCCCAGGGCCGCCGCCTTGCGCAGATGCCGAGTTGCCCCCCGCACCGACAGCCACTGCACCGTCATGGTATTGCGGCTTTGCAGTTGCAGGCGGTACACCCCCACATTGGGAATGCCATTTTCCGGATCTTTGGTAACCATCAGGCCCAAGGTCAGCACCCGCCCAGCGTCGCCGGGATAGACCCGCAACAGGGGCAGTTGCGTGAGATCCACCGCCTCATCGCGCAGCACCACTTGCTGGCAAGGAGGGAGCAGCTCCCGGCTGGGTCGAGCTTTGAAGACGCGGAACAGCGCCTGTCCCAGCTCCACCGCCTGGGCAAGGTCTTTTGGCGGGCGCGGCTGGTAGAGCAGGGCCAGCTTCTTTCCCAGCTCCTCCAGCTCTTGCGGCCGCTCCATCCCCAGCGCCCAGCAGATGCGCTCCACTGTGCCCAGGGCGTTGATGAGCAGGGGCATGGAGGATCCCTTGACCCGCTCAAACAGCAGCGCCGGGCCACCGCAGGCCAAGAGGCGATCGGCAATTTCGGCAATTTCCAGCTCGGGATCCACCTCGGCGGTCACGCGGCGGAGCTGGCCACGGGATTCTAGGAGGGCAATGAAGCGGCGCAGATCTCTGGGCATGAAGGGAGCACTTGCAGAAGCTGAGGATCAATCGGCCCCTGCAGAGCAGGCCGGATGTCTTCCTCCAAGGGCAGTACTGCTGTGCCCTTGATCTTGGCCTCTCTTGTAGGCAGGAGTCCACTCTCCTGGCTTTACGGCCAACTGCCTAGCAGCAAGGCAAAGCAATTTGCCAGAACCCTCTGCATGGCAGTAGAGTAGCCTCAAGTCTTGCCTGTGAGGTCAGCATGTTGTCCATCCCGCCAGGGCTGCGCTCCCGTTGCTTCTGGGCAGGGATCCCCCTAGCCTGCTCTTTGGTTTTGGGGATCTGCTGGAGGGCTGCGGCTCCCTCTTCCACCCAGGATCTTTTCCCTCCCATCCCTACTCCGCCACCACCCCTGCCTTCTCCTAGCGGCACGCCTGGCCTTCCGCCCTGGTGGCCCCGTGAGCAGTCGCCCCAGGAGCAAGGTTCTCCCTACACTGTGGTCTTGTCGGGCTTTTTGCAGGGGTTGGCTGCCTAAGGAGGGGCCCTCTCCCAGCAAGGGATCCTCCTCTGGACAACCGAAGGCAAGCTGCTGGCCGAGCACCTCTTGGATCAACCCTTGCCGGCAGGAGCCTTGGATCAGTTGGCCCTCAGCCTGATGGCGCTAGAGACCTGGGGCTACGAGCATCGCTTTACACCACCGGCTATCGCTCCGGCCAGCGCCTGAAGGGAGACTTGGTTGTGGTGGGGGGCGGGGATCCCTATTTCCGGGAGGCCAATGTCGTCGAGCTAGCGCGCCACCTGCACGGCCTTGGCATTCGCCAGATTGACGGCGAGGTAAAGGTGGTGCCCCCCTTCCGCTTTCTGGGCCAGCCCGACGCTCTAGCTAGCGCCCGCCGGCTTACCGAACTCCTTCGGGATCCCCAACAGCCCTACCCTGTAGCCCTCGGCGGCTCTGGATCAACGCTAGAGGAACTGCCTGCTGAGCTCCATTGCCGGGTTAGCTATACCTCGCCGCCCTTGGGATCCCTGCTGCAGATTCTCAACAGCAACATCGACTGGGCCATGGCAGCAGCCCTGCTGGCGGAACTGGGAGGCCCAAAAGCCCTGGTGGAGTACCTGCGGCGGCGCTTGGTAACTGAGCCGGCTGCCCAGTTGGATCCTGCCCTCCTCCCCAGCGAAGCAGAGATTCGTCTAGAGGGGCAGGAACTGCATCTCTCCCCCCGTGCCCTGGCCCATCTGTGGCAGCATCTGCTGGCGGCCACAGACGAGAATCCAGCGCGGATCCTACCTGTAGCCGGCCTTGGCCACAGCCCCCTGCAGCTGCGCACCTTACCTCCCGGCACGGTCGCCCAGGTGGGATCTGCCCCCAATCGCCTGATGATGTTGGGACAGTTGCCGAATGGCACCTACTTCGTCTTGCTCAACCATGGGCCTGACCTGGGCAGCTTGCGCCAACACTAGGATCAGTTCCTGCACCAGCTGTTGCCTGTTGGGAAGTCTCTTGGCGGCTGAGGGCTTAGACGAGGGCTAGACGCAGTCGCCAGGGCAAAATGACCTGTAGCAGGGCTGCCAAGCATCTTGCAGCTAGCCGCTAGGGTGGGGGCGGATCAAGCCATAGCCACCGTGCTTGCGGACATAGAGGACGTTGATCTCGCCATTTTCGATGTTGCGGAACACGTAGAAGTCGTGATCCACCAGCTCCAACTGGTGCATCGCCTCCTCAACCGTCATGGGCGGCATGGCGAAATACTTGGTGCGCACTACCTCAGGGGGCAGCTCCGCTTGCCGATTCATATTCACAGGATTTGTGGGCGGCTGCTGGGCCACCGCCACTGAAGTTTTGGGAGAATGGCGGATGCGGTGAACGCCATTGCGCTCTTTGTACTTGCGCAGCTTGCGGGCTATTTTGTCGGCCACTCGGTCGATGCTGGCGTAAAGGTTTTCAGTACTTTCTTCCGCTCGAATGACAGTGCCGTTGGCGTAAACGGTAACTTCGGCAGATTGGTTGGCACTGATGCGGGGGTTGCGGGCTACCGACAGATTGACATCCACTTCGCTGGTGATCTGAGCAAAATGGCTAACAGCTCGCTCAATTTTTTCCTGAACGTAGCTGCGGATGGCATCGGTAATTTCGATGTTTTTTCCTTGGATCACAAGCTTCGCCATGGAAACTCTCCCGAGTGTGTCAGTCTACGCCTCAAGTGAGTGCCTAACCTTTGCAAGAAGCTTCCACACCCTCCCTGCCCGCCGACTGGCCAAAGGGGGCAATGAAAGTTGACTAAAGTGCGGCTTTTGCAAGGGCACTAACCTTTGGAGTTAAGTCTAGGTTAACACCTCACTCTTGGCTTTGAACTGGAGATTAAGGATAAATTTAGATTGCCTTAATTTTTGATTGATCCAACTTCCCTGCTGAATTCGGGAGACTAAACGACCAGAATTTTCCCTCTCCTGCCGAATTGCAGTCCACAACTTCCTTCTGGCTTTCCTAGCCAGCTAAGCGACTCCCTTATTTTTGCTTGGAACTGCCGTGCTACTTCATCCTATTATACAAGAAGCGACGTTGGCTGCCTTGTCTAAACTAGCTAAGCTAATAACCAAAGGAAGTGAAGAGATGTTGACTGAAGTTAAGCTTTCTATCAAGATCAGGATTCCACACCAATATTGGCGTCAGTAGGTCCAAAAAGTGGCCTTCGGCTTCTGGAGATTGCTCTCAAAGCAAGTTGGGGTGGAAAAGGGGGGGAGGTGGCAGGGATCCCGCTGAAAGTAGCTGAGCTGTTGGACAGAGCGGAAGCGGCTCTGGGGGAGCGGTTTCGGGCAGTAGACCAAGTTCTCAGGCAGAACCTGGCCCGGGTATTGCAAGCCTTCCGCGACCAGCAGGTGGGCTCCCATCACTTTGCCGGCGTATCGGGCTACGGCCACGACGACCAGGGGCGGGAGGTTTTGGACCGAGTGTTTGCCCAGATCATGGGCTGCGAGGCGGCGCTGGTGCGGCTGCAGATGGTCTCCGGCACCCACGCCATTGCCTGTGCTCTGTTTGGGGTGCTGCGCCCAGGGGATGAGCTGTTGGCCATCACTGGCCCCCCCTACGACACTCTGGAGGAGGTCATTGGGATAAGGGGGTCCGGCCGGGGATCCTTGCGGGAGTTCGGTGTTACCTATCGCCAGTTGGATCTGCGAGAAGGAGATGTCGATTGGCAGGCCTTGAAAACCGCCCTCAAGCCGCAAACACGCTTGGTTTACATCCAGCGCTCCTGTGGCTATGCCTGGCGACCCAGCTTCTCCATTGCCCAGATTGCCGAGATGATCCAGATGGTCAAGGCGCAAAACCCCGAAGTGGTGGTCTTGGTGGACAATTGCTACGGCGAGTTTGTGGAAACCCAAGAGCCCACCCACGTAGGCGCAGATTTGATTGCTGGATCCCTAATCAAAAACCCAGGTGGCACCCTGGCTCCAGCAGGGGGCTATGTGGCAGGGCGAGCCGAACTGGTGGAGAAAGCTGCCTGCCGGCTGACGGCACCGGGGATCGGCTCGGAAGGAGGAGCAACTTTCGACCTCAACCGCCTGCTGTTCCAAGGGCTGTTCTTAGCTCCGCAAATGGTGGCCGAGGCCGTCAAGATTGCTCACCTGGCCGCCCAGGTGTTCCATGACTTAGGCTATCCCGTCTCTCCGCTGCCCCAAGCACCGCGCACTGACATCATTCAGGCCATTCAACTGGGATCCCCACAGAAGCTGCAGGCCTTTTGCCGCGCCATCCAAAGCAGCTCCCCGGTAGATTCCTATCTCACCCCAATTCCAGAGGTGATGCCCGGCTACGCCGATCCAGTGGTGATGGCGGCGGGCACGTTTGTGGCCGGCAGCAGCGCGGAGCTCTCCGCCGATGGACCGCTGCGGGAGCCCTACATTGTCTATTTACAAGGAGGAACCCATCTCAGCCACGGGCGGCTGGCCCTAGAGGCTGTCTTGCAAGCTTGGGAGAAGCTGTGATGGCCGTCCTTGTCCCCCTTCTGGGGGGTAGAATTGAAATCCAGAGCCTCGATGGGGAAGTTGCCTCCCATTGCTCCACTGTTCCGCCGTTGGGGAGCCTGGCTAGCCTTTAGTTGGGTGGCCCTGACAGGTGGCTGCCAGCTATTAGACCTAGGGAGAGCCCCGCTGGCATCTGTCCTAGGAAGAGACAGCCAGACCCTAAGGGGAGGCCTCACAGGGGAGGACAAGGTTAGTCGCGCCTATGGCAGCTACTGGGATGGGATCCCTGTTGTGGCCAAGGCTGGGCAAATCGTGATTGCCGCCTTGGAGAGTGAAGAGTTTGACCCCTATCTGGAGCTGGTGGACGAGCAGGGACGGGTAATTGGCTTTAACGATGACTCGGGCCTAGATGTCAACGCCCTCTTGGCAGTGCGGCTGCCGCAGGAAGGCACCTACACCCTGCGGGCCACTAGCTGTGAGCCGGCTGCCAGCGGCTCCTACCGGCTGACCTATACCCTCACGCAGGTCAATTGGCAGCAAACCCTATCGGGCCGTCTCCAGGAAGGATCCCTTCAGCACCCGGAAGATGGCAGTTGGATGGAGGAATACCCTATCACTGCTCGCCCTGGCCAAATCCTGGTCGCCTCCTTGACCAGCTCTGACTTCGATGCCTTCTTGCAACTGTTAGATCCGGAGGGGAAGGTGATGGCTTGGGATGACGACCAGGGTGGCGGCACCGATGCCCTGTTGATTGCCTTTTTGCCTCGCAGCGGCACGTACACCCTCCGAGCCAACACCTGCAAGCCAAGACAGGAGGGGGCCTATGTATTGCAGTACTCCTTGCACTAGCCTCCCAGCCTGCTAAGCTTCTCCTGCTCCCTCTCTTCTTGCTAGTGTTTCGCAGCTGAAGGGAAAGGCAGATCCCAGGCTAGACTTAGTTTAGAATATCTTCAGGATTTAGCTTTAGCAATCCGGAGACGCCGATCCCAGCTTTCTTGATCCGGGCTGAGGATGGCAAAAGCCTGTTCCAAAGTTAATCGTCTGTAACGGAGGAGGTTCCTATGGCCATTTCCACGGGTCTTCCCAGCCCGCTGCCGCAGCAAGAAACTTCTCCGGAGCAAGGCAACGGCCTCAATTTGGCTCCTCGGCCTGCCAGTGCTGATCTACCGGCTGCTCAGGAGGGGGGAGAGAGGATCGGCCCGCCAGTGTTTCCCAGCCCTGTGAAGTTCAGCGAGATTGAGATCGACCAGCGACCAGTAGGGGCCTCCACCCTAAAGGTGGTGGATTACTTTGCGGATGGACGTCCAGTTGCGGCTGCCACGCTAAAAGTGGTCGATACCTGGGGCGAAGGGCGCCCAATAGTTGCCTCTGGCCTCAAATTCGTCCATGACCCCGCCCTCAACCGCCCAGTGATGGCAGGTGGTCTGAAGGTTGCCAAAACTTTTCTTGGCAACCGACCCATTGAAGCCAGCCCTCACAAAGGATCCGCGGGCGAGCCTGTGTGAGGCCAGACTGCGGCGGCAAGGATGGAGATCCTGGCAACCTTAGTGGCCTTGCTGGCCGCCTTGGGGTCAGGGGCAGGCTATTGGGCAGAGCAGGCAGCGCGCCAAATGCTCCTAACCCAGCTGGATAAAGCAGAGGTTTTGGAGGTACGCATCCAGAGCCAGCCTAACTACCGCCTACTCAATGGCCAGGCGGAGCGCCTTCTGGTTGCCGGGCGGGGGCTGTACCGGGCACCCTTTCCGCGCCTGGAGCTTCTGGAGCTGGAAACCGACCCAGTCGCTATCGACCCTGCTTTTTTCCAAGGAGCTCCTTTGCGGCTGAGACAGCCCCTGCAAGCAGCATTTCAGGTCGTGGTGCGTCAGGAGGATCTCAATGCTGCTCTCAACTCGCCTGAGGTGCTCAGGCAGTTTCAGCGGATCCAGGCAGATCTGCCCTTGGGTGGGGGCGGGAACGAACCCCGCTATTTTGAACTGCGCCAGCCGCGCGCCAAGTTTTTGGAGCCTGACCGCCTCCAACTTGCCGCTCTCTTGGTGGAGAAAGACGGCAGCAGGGAGCAGGCAGTTGAGGTGGTGTTCAACGCCGGGATCCAGGTGGAAGAGGGACGCAGGTTGCGGCTTCAGGAGCCAGAGTTTGCCATCGGCTCGGTGCGGGTTCCTGACGAGATCACCCAGGCGTTCTTGGGAGGACTCAGCAAGGTGTTTGACCTGCAAGAGCTGGAAGAGCTGGGGATCCAGGTGCGGGTACTGAAGCTGGAGATAGCCGCTGACCAAATGCAGGTCATTGGGTTTGTGCGGGTTGAGGGCTTGGAGGCGCTGACGGGATCCTAGCGGGGATCCCTGCTTATCCCCCAGGCTTGGGGCGTGTCTACCCGCCGAGATGGGCTGATGGCCTCGGTTCCTGCCAGGCTTGCGGGGCTCTTGCTGCTACGGCCTTGTCAGACTGCAGCAGCGGAAGGCGGCTCCTCGTTTTCTGATGGGGAAGCCTGGGAGCAGCCTAGAACCTAAACCTGCCTTGGCAAATTGGTTTCTTTTCGGGTATACTTTCGCCATACTCGTCTCATCCGTCAGATTTCGAGTTCCTTGCTCTGGAAATGACCTGGCGCGCTACCTTTTTTGGCTACTTTACCTTTCCCTGGCGGCAACCAGGGCGGAAGGGTGGCGCGTAAACTCAGAAGCTAAGTTTACTCGAGTCCGTCCTGAAGCCCTGGGCCTAGAGCCAGGGCTTTTTTGATGGCTCGGTGGTTTAATCCCTCACTTGCATTGCAGCAATAAGGACGACGGTGCTATGCCCCCCCAAACCGACAACTGCAACATTCAAGAGGTAACTCCCTTGATCACCCCTGCTGCTGTCAAAGCCAAGCTGCCCCTCACGGAAAGGGCCGCCCAGGTGGTGCTCTCCACACGGCAGGCCATCCGCGACATCATCCACGGACGGGATCTCCATCGCTTGGTGGTAATTGTTGGACCCTGCTCCATCCATGATCCGGAAGCGGCGCTAGAGTACGCCCACCGCCTCAAGCGGGTGGCCGACCGAACCCGCGAGCACCTGGTGATTGTGATGCGCACCTATTTTGAGAAGCCCCGCACCACGGTGGGCTGGAAGGGCCTCATTAACGATCCCCACCTGGATGGCTCCTGCGATATCGCCACCGGCTTGCAACTGGCCCGTTCCATCCTGCTGCAGATCAACGAGCTGGGCTTGCCCTGCGCCACAGAGATGCTGGATCCAGTGACTCCTCAATACACAGCCGATCTCGTGAGCTGGGCGGCCATCGGCGCTAGAACCATTGAAAGCCAGACCCACCGGGAAATGGCCAGCGGCCTCTCCATGCCCGTGGGCTTCAAGAACGGCACTGACGGGCGGCTGGAGATTGCCCTTAACGCTATCGTGTCCGCTAGCCACCCCCACAGTTTTCTGGGCATTGGCCAAGACGGCATGACGGCTTTGGTAAAAACCACCGGCAACCCCGACCGGCATATCGTGTTGCGGGGGGGCGGCGGCAAGACCAACTACGGGCCGGAAGATGTGGCGCGGGCGGCTTTGCTAATGAAGGATCAAGGGATCCCGCGCTCAGTGATGGTGGATTGCTCTCACGACAACTCCCACAAAGACTACCGCCGGCAGGGATCCGTCTGTCGAGCAGTGCTGCGGCAATACCAGGAAGGGCAGCGGGCTTTGATGGGACTCATGCTCGAGAGCAACCTCAAGCCGGGCAAGCAAACTTGGCAGAAGGGGGTACCGCTCCAGTACGGCGTCTCCATCACTGACGGCTGCATCGGCTGGGAGGAGACGGAGGAGCTCCTGGAGGAAATGGCGGCAACTGTGGCAGGAAAGACCTTGGCCCTAAGCCACTAAATGCCCCAGCCTTGTCCAGGGCTGTCTAAGCAGGGAGAGGGGCAACGCTAAGATCCAATTGTCCCTCTTCCCAAGCCCCTGGCGGAGAAGGGGCAGAGAAACTGTTCTTGACAAAACTTTTTTGCGCTTTTCTCGAACCTGTGGTTACCCTCCAACTGGCTTCCCCTACCTCTGCGGCCTGGATCGATCAGGCCATTCGTCACTTCGACCTCGTCTTGTTAGACCACGCCAACTGCGAGAAAAAAGCGGCGGGTAACGCCCTCAGTCTCCTCTTCCGCTACCCAGCCAACGGGCAGCTGGTGGAAGCTCTGTCGCCGCTGGCGCGGGAGGAGCTGCAGCATTTTGAGCGAGTCCATCGCCATCTGCAGCGGCTGGGGATCCCGCTTAGGCCTTTGCCAGCGGCTCCCTACGCCAGCCGCCTCAACCAGCACCTGCGCCGCCATGAGCCAGAGCGTCTTCTGGATGCACTGCTAGTGGCCGCTATCATCGAAGCTCGCAGCCACGAACGCCTAAGCCTGCTGGGAATTCACCTCCCCGATCCCGACCTGCGGCAGTTTTACCTCTGGCTGGCAGCGGCTGAAGAACGGCACTGGCAGTTGTATTTGGATCTGGCCCTGGCACAGTTCCCCGCCGACCAGGTGCAGGAGCGTCTGGACACCCTGCTGCAAGTAGAAGCCGAGATCCTCTCTACCCTCCACCCTGAGCCTCGTGTCCACAGCTAGCTCCAGTTCCAAGCGACACAGCAGCGGCTGGCCAGTTCCCCAGTTTGGAAGCCAGCTTCCAGAGTGATCCCAGCACCCTAGAGGACGACCACATCGACCTGGAGTGGCTTATCTGGCCCACGGTGCCCGGCGGCATTGGCTGCGTCAGTTTACAGAGCCGATCACTGCTGGGGTATTTGCGGGTGAGTCACCCTTGGTTTGAGGTGAGCAAGCCGACGCGCCAGTTGATCCAAGATCCCGCCCTCTGGGTGGCAGCCAGTCTAGCCTGGGTGAGGGGAATCGGCAACAGTTGGAAGTTGGTACTCCAGAGGCTGCCTAAACTAGAATGAATGCAACCTCCACCCTCAGGATCCTGCCAGCAGTAAGATAAGACGAGGATCTCAACTAGCCAGCACCCCTTTCTGCAGGGAGGGGGGTGGAAAGCCAGGTCGGCTCCTGCCTGAGTCATGCTGTTTAAATACACCCACCTCTTGCTGTTGTCCCTCCAGGGAGCCGCTGTGCAAATGAGACCCACATAATTCACAAC
>NZ_JANSHI010000007.1:46131-96739 GCF_047461615.1 Synechococcus sp. W65.1
CAAGTCTATTGGTCTACAGTCGCTTTGAGCAAGATCTAGAGCCTTCGCTGCTGCGCCTCGACTCAGTCTTTTTCCCAAAAAAGGTGAAAAGATATGGCTTTTTTTAGCGATGCTTACTCGGTTCAAAAAGAGCATCGACCCAGAGGATAAATCTTGCTTGTAGAGACAACCACGTCTCATTGTTCATGCGCAGCAGAAAAAAGACATACAAGCCCAATATGAACAAGACACACCAGTTTCCTAGGCTTTTGTAGGTTTGGACAATCTGGCTTTCGCTCCAACCAAACTCATAAACCAGGCGGTTCATATCCCCGACGGCATCTCCTTGGCCGCCTAGTAGGGTTCCCCAAGGAATTGGGGCTAACCCTTGCTGAATAAGATGCCACTGCCAAAAGCTTTTGCAGAGGCTGCTGGCTGCAACTCCAAGAAACACAAAGCGCCAAAAGTCCCATCGCCAGCGATCCGGAAAGCGAAAGTAAAAGCTGGCCATTAAGAAGGTACTCAGATAAAACTCGCCGCCAACACCGCCAAAGACAAACAGCATTTCCTTAGTGCGATCGGGCATCAGCCAGGTCATATAGAACTGCAATACGGCAAGAAGAATAGTTAGCACCTGTAGCCATCGAATCCGTTCTCTTTGGGCTGACCAAAACAGCAGAACTAGCAAAAAGAGGATCCCAAGGTAAACAAATGGTTCTTCTTCTGAGCTAATGCTGGTCCAGCCGAAAGGCAGGGGCAAAGCTCGATGGCCACTCCACCAGGCAATTGTGGCATGGCCAAACTCATGAATCCAGATGTGCAAAGGCAAATGCAACAACTGCAATAAGTCGATGTTGTTTACCATCAGGGCCACCACAAATGCAACGGGGTAAGCCCAGATATTCACCAGCAAATTCTCGAAGGAAAACCGATCCCAGCGCTGCTGGGAGCCTATTCTTAGTCTGCGCCGCCAGAGCAACTGGGAGCCGAGGAAAGCACAAATTTCCACTTGTTCCAGCCGTGGGATCCGCAGCTGCTTCAACATTAGAAAAAGCCGGGCGGTCACCACTTGAGGGGAGGGTTGTTCGGGAAGGGATCCCAGCAGGTAGATGTGCAGGGTGTTATCAGCAAAGCGAACTTGGGCAGGCCACTTCTGCCGCAGCAGCTCCAAGCGGACAACCTGCACAATTGCTTGACTATTACCGGCGCGGGCCAGAGAGAGGGGATCAGGTGGGCCTGTCATTCATTACTTGGCGAAATCTCAGGGGAAGGATCCCCACTATCCTCAGCTAGCTCCGCCGGCAGCAGCAAGAGGGCGCTCCCTTCAGGTCGCCTTGGGGGGAGGTTGGTATAGTTGAGGGCAGCAGGTAGGCAGAGTGGGTGGAGGATATGCCTGACTTGGACAAGCAGGGGATAAATCCCAGGCCGTCTAGGCAGAGCTCCCTTTGGGGAGCAATGCTGCTGTGGGGCCTAGCCGGAGCGGGTCTATTTTCCCCCTTGCCCGTTCAAGCCCAACTGACTACCGTTACCGGTCTGTCTCGCATTGACCGCTGGCACTACGACCCGCAGCGGGGATGGCTGGAGGTCAACACTCAAGGAGAGGTGCGGCCTTTTCTGTTTGTGCTGCAAAACCCTCCTAGGGTGGTTTTGGATTTTCCCAACACCCTTTTTGGACGCGAGCCCCAAAGCCAGGCCTTTCCAGGGCGAGTTACCTCGCTGGAGATCAAACAGCTCACCCCGACCATCACTCGCTTTGTCCTCCACCTGCAGCCAGACCAGCCCCTTAGCCTTGACCAACTGCAACTCCTTACCGCCGGCCCTTCCCGCTGGGCTGTTCAGTTCCTCCAACCTGAGCAACCCTCGCCCGCTGCCTCGCTATTTCCTCCTTCCCCTGCTTCCCAAGAGCCCACCGCCTCGTCCCTGCCCCCATCCTCAGGGCCGCCCCCCCGCCCTGAAGCCAGCCCACTCCCTCCTCCTGCAAGCTCCCGTTCCAGCCATCAGATCTTGGCCATCTCTCCCCAGGCGGAGGGCTTTTTCATTCGCACCCAGGGCAACCCTTCCACCACGGTGCGGCGCCTCTTCGATCCAAATCGGGTGGTTGTGGATTTTCTCAACACCACCCTTAGTCCTGCCCTCACCCAGCGGGTCTATCCTGTCAACCGCTTGGGGGTTTTGCGGCTGCGTGTTGGGCAATTCGAGCCTACGATTGCCCGCGTGGTGTTGGATGTGGATCCTTCCAGTGGGGATTGGGAGGCCCGCTACGACCCACAGCAGGGAGGAATTTGGATCCAGCCTGCTGGGGGTGCTGCCCAGGCCAGCCTTTTGCCTGATATCAGCCTAACTGATTCCCAAGGGCCGCTAGCCACCTTGCGCTCTGTGGAGCTGCGGGGAAATCAGCTCATCATCAGCGCCGATGGGTTTATGTTCTACCGGGCTGGCTGGGATCCCGAAAGCGGCGGCTACCGCATCAACGTGGCACCGGCGCGCCTGCCCGAGTCCTTGCCGGATCCCGGCTTGCCGGTCGGGGGACCGGTGCAGCGGATCCGCCTTGTGCAGGAAGATGCCCGCACGGTCAGCATTCTGGTGCAGCCCGCCGAGGACTTCAATGTCTTTGAGCCCAATCCCGGCCAGGGATCCCGCCGCATCACTTTGGAGTTGCGTCCTCTAGGCGCTCCTTTTCCCACATCCCAGCCGCAGCCGCCTGCCCAGGCTTCCCGTCCTCGCCAAAGCCGGCCGGTCATTGCCCTTGATCCAGGCCACGGGGGACGGGATCCCGGTGCTGTTGGGGTAGATGGGATCTTGGAGAAGGACATTGTGCTCCTTGTTGCCCACCAGGTCCGACGCCTGCTGCAGGAGCGGGGCTATGAGGTGGTGATGACCCGCACCGACGACCGTGAGGTGTTGCTGCGGCCGCGGGTGGATATAGCCGTGCAGGCCAACGCCACGCTGTTGGTGAGCATCCACGCCAACGCTCTGGATCGCTCCAGCGTCCACGGCATCGAGACCTACTACCTACGGCCGGATAGCGCCGAGCTAGCAGCAATCTTGCACCGCAGCCTGGTGCGAGCTACTGGCGCTGCGGATCGGGGGGTGCGACGGGCCCGCTTTTTCATGGTGCGGGAAACGCCCGTGGGCATGCCCTCGGTGCTGCTGGAGCTGGGGTATGTTACCAGCCCCACGGAAGGGCGAAAGTTGGCCACCCCCGAATACCAGGCCATTTTGGCGCGGGCCATTGCCGAGGGCATCGAGACCTTCTTGCGCAACCGCTAGAGCGTGCCACCCGTCTCAAGGCAGGGTAGGATACAGCAGCTTAGGCCAAGGTAGTGAGGGAGGAAGGAGCATGCGTTGGGGGTGGACAAGAGAGCCAGATCCCAGTTGGCCAATTGGGGTGTTTGACAGTGGCCTGGGGGGGCTCACCGTTTGGCGGGCCCTGCGGCGGCAATTGCCCCAAGAGCGCCTTGTCTATTTTGCCGATACGGCGCGGCTGCCCTATGGGGATCGCTCGCCTGAGGAGATCTTGACCTTCGTGCGCCAGATCCTGCGCTGGATGCAGGCGCAGCCGGTGAAAGTCGTGGTGATGGCCTGCAACACCAGCTCGGCGCTGGCCCTAGAGCAAGTGCAGCAGGAGTTTGCCCTACCCATCCTTGGCCTCATCCTGCCCGGCGCCCAGGCGGCCTTGGCCCAAGGATCCCGCATTGGGGTCATTGCCACGGCGGCTACGGTTAAAAGCCGCGCCTACTCCAAGGCCATCCGTGAGTACAGCGCCCTGGATCCCAAGCGCTTTCCCCAGCCTGTCCACTGCTGGGAGCAGGCCTGCCCGGCGTTTGTTCCCCTCATCGAAGCCGGTCAGTTGAACAGCCTCGAGCTGCAGCAGGCCGCCAAACGCTACTTACAGCCGCTTCTACGGCAGGGGATCGACACCCTTGTCTACGGCTGCACCCACTATCCTCTCCTTGATCCCCTGCTGAAGTCTCTGCTGCCCCCTTCGGTCAAGCGGGTGGATCCCAGCGTGGCCCTGGTGCGCTCGCTAGCCCGTGAACTCAGCCTCTGGGGTCTCCGCCGGCCCCCAACAGCCCTCCGCGACGAACCGCACCGCTTCTATGTCAGCGGGGATCCAGAGCGCTTTGCCCAGTTGGCCACCCCTTGGCTGGGCTTTCGACCTCAGGTGGAACAGGTAGAGTTGCCAGCCCTAGACGTCAACAACTTCCGCCGAACCTAGACAAGAACAGCCATCTGCTCGAGAACGCCGGCGGAATAGGCCTATCTCCCTTCGCGCCAGCGGTGAACCTCAGCCCAAACACGGGTAGGCAAGCCCCAAATATAGATGAAGCCTTCGGCAGCGCGATGGTCGAATTGATCCCCTTCCCCGTAGGTGGCCAGCTCTGGGTTGTAGAGGGAGTAAGGGGAACGGCGGCCCACGCAGACCGCTTGGCCCTTGTGCAGACGCATCCGCACGACGCCGGTGACGCTTTTCTGGGTGGTGCGGACAAAGGCGTCAAGAGCCTCCCGCAGCGGCGAATACCAAAGGCCGTTGTAGATCAACTGGCTGTAGGTGGTCTCGATGCCGTACTTGTAGTGGAGGACCTCGCGGGGAAGGGTGAGGCTTTCCAGCTCGCGGTGGGCTTGAATGAGCACAGTTAGAGCGGGGCACTCGTAGATCTCGCGCGACTTAATCCCCACCAGCCGATCCTCAATCATGTCGATGCGGCCCACGCCGTGGCTGCCGGCCAAGGCATTGAGCCGCTCAAAGAGGACTCGGGGGCCAAGGCGCTGCCCGTCCAGCTCCACTGGGATCCCCTCTTCAAAGGCAATCTCCACATAGGCGGGTTCGTCGGGGGTTTGAGAAAGAGGCCGGGTGAGGGCATACACTTCCTCCGGCGGCTCTTGGTCGGCGTCCTCCAGGATCCCGGCTTCGACGCTGCGGCCTAGAATGTTGAGGTCGATGCTGTAGGGGCTGGACTTCTGCACCGGCATGGGGATCCCGTAGCGCTCCCCATAGGCAATGGTCTCCTCGCGGGTCATGCCCCACTCGCGCGCTGGGGCCAGCACCTTTAGCCTAGGGTTTAGGGCGGCAATGGCCAGGTCGAAGCGCACTTGGTCGTTGCCTTTGCCGGTGCAGCCGTGGGCCACCGCGTCGGCACCCACTTCCTCTGCCACCTCCACCAGGAGCTTGGCAATCAGGGGTCGGGCTAGGGCAGTGGAGAGAGGGTAGCGCTGTTCGTAGAGGGCGTTGGCCTGGAGGGCGGGGAAGGCATAGTCGGTAATTAGGGTCTGGACAGCCTCCCGCACCAGCGATTGCTCTGCCCCTGCCCTAAGGGCCTTGGCCTGGATGGCCTCCAGCTCTGCTCCTTGCCCCAGATCCACCGCCAGGGTAACCACCGATTCCACCCCCCACTCGTGTTTGAGGTAGGGGATACAAACGGAGGTGTCAACGCCGCCGGAGTAGGCCAAAACCACCTTCTTTGCCCGTCCCATGGTGCTGTGGATCCCTGTTGGAGACAAGTTGCTAGCCCATTATGCCCTGTAGCTTGCCCAGTCTGACCCCTGGGGGCAGCTTGTCGAGTATTCTCCTCATAGGCTTGGGATCGCTGTCTAAGCAGGTGTTGGCGCAGCGTGGGGGGTGGGGCTCAAGTGAGCAAGGCCAGCAGAGGGATCCGAGCAGCGCAGCGGAGACTTAGCCAGAAACGAGCTCTGGGACTGGGGATCCTGTCGCTGCTGAGCTTTGTGGCCGGGGCAGGGTTTGCCGCCCTCTCCCAGCCGGAAGGGGGATCCCCGCCGGAGCTGCCCCGTTTTACCGCCCACGGCTGGCCGCTACTGGATCCCCTGCCGCAGCCGGACGAGATCTGGGAGTGCGAGCTGGTGGTGGTGGGCGGATCTCTAGGGGGCGTGGCGGCAGCAGGCCAAGCCATGCGGGGGGGCGTGCAAACCTGCCTCATCGAGCTCACTCCCTGGCTAGGGGGGCAGATCACTTCCCAAGGGGTATCGGCCCTCGATGAGTCTCTCCTCATGCGGCAGCGGGGCAATTTTTCCCGCCACTGGCTGGAGTTTAAGGCCCTCATTGAAAGCCAGCCGGTGCATCTCCCGTCCTGGACAGGGATCCCGCCCGGCACCCGCGTGGCCGAGATCAACAGTTGCTGGGTAGGGAGCTTGTGTTTTCCGCCCCAGGCAGGTCTGCAGGCGGTGGATACCTGGCTGCGGCAGGCAGCTCAGCATGCTCCCCAGAGTCGCTGGGCCACCCAGACGGCTTTTAAGGGGGCCACCTTCAGCGCCGACGGCTCCCGGATTGAGAGCATTTATGCTGTGCAGCGACAACCACGGGATCCCAACTTCGTGCCGCCAGGACGGCTGTGGCGGGAATTGGTGAGCTGGTACAGTTGGCAGGAGACGGAAGTGTTTGCCAAACGGGTGCTGCGGCTGCAGGCACCGCCAGGCCGTCCCTTCTTCGTCATCGACGCCACCGATACCGGCGAGCTGGTGGGCTGGGCTGGCATCCCCTACCGGCTGGGCTCGGAAGGGCGGGATCTAACCGGAGAGCCCAATGCCGCCCCGGCCAGCAACCCGGAGTGTACCCAGGCCTTTACCTTTCCCTTTGTGCTAGCCATCCACGACGATGGCGGCCGCTCCCGCGCCGAGCTGGCCCAGCTGCAGCCGGGCTACTCCCGCGCCGAACACCGCCGCCAGTTTGACCTGGAGGGCTTTCCCACCTTCAGCGGTCGGAGCTTTTTCAACTATCGCCGCATCGTCAGCAAGGGCCGCACGGATCCCTTCTACGGCACCCCGCTCCCCGGAGATCTGACCCTGGTGAACTGGAACCGCGGCAACGACTGGGGGCTGATGAACCCGCCCCTGATCCTGACCGAAGAGCGGCTGGTGGCCTCGGGGCAGCGCCACAACTGGCTGGGGGGGCTAGACGTCTCCGCCCTCAAAGATGGAGAAAACCACGCCCTGCTGTTTGCCGAGTGGCTGATGGAAACCCAATCCCGGCCCGGCTATCCCCTCTCCCTGGTGTTTGCCGAAGACTCCTTGCTGGGCACCCGCTCTGGCCTCAGCCTCTACCCCTACATCCGAGAGGGGCGGCGCATCCTGGGGCGAGCTGCCTACGGCCAGGCGGAGTTCATGATGCTGGAGCAGGACATCCGGGTTGGCGCCAGCGGGGGGCGGGACTTCAGGTCCACCGTTGTCGGGATCACCCACTACGCCATCGACATGCACGGCTGTCGCTACCGCAACTGGGAGCCCTCCCGGTCGGCCAGCTCTGCACCGGTCAACGAGTTTTCCGTTCGCCCCATTCTCATTCCCTTGGAAGCTTTGATCCCGCAGAAGGTGGATAACCTGCTTATCGGCGGCAAAGGGATCGCCGTCAGCCACATTGTTAACGCCGCTACCCGCACCCACTACGGGGAGTGGACCATCGGCTCGGCAGCTGGGCTCATCGTGGCCTGGTTGCGCAGCCAGGATCCCAGCTTGACCCCGGCCCAAATCGTGCCGCAGGGCAAGATGGCCGATTTGCAGCGCTACCTGATCTCTTGCGGACAGCGACTGCACTGGTAGGCCGCTGCTGCCGTCTTACCCCTCTGCGCTGGAGGGCACCCTTCCGCCATAGCGCCGCTGCCGCCACCACACCAGCAGGGGGCTGGCGATAAAGATGCTGGAATAGACCCCCAAGCTAAAGCCGATGAGCAAAGCAATCGCAAACCCCTTCAACGTAGCCCCGCCAAAAATGGCAATGGCCACCAGGGGCAGCATCGTCGTCAGGGTGGTGTTTAGGGAGCGGGCAAAAGTTTGGTTTAAAGACAGGTTCACCACCTCGGCAAAGCTGACCCGGCGGCTGACTAGACGCAGGTTTTCCCGGATGCGGTCGTAGATGACCACCGTGTCGTTGACGGAAAAGCCGATGATGGTTAGCAGCGCCACCACAAACAGGCTGTCCGCCTCCATGCCCACCGTCAGGCCCAAAAGGGCAAACAGCCCTGTGGTCAACACCACATCGTGCAGCAAGGCCACAATGGCAAACACTGCGTAATCCCACTGAAAGCGCAGGGCCAGATACACCACAATGAGCCCAAAGGAGATGAGCACGGCCACAAGTCCGGAGCGCAAGAGCAAACGCCCCACCGTCGGGCCCACCGTCTCCACCAGCCTGCGCTCAAAGGATCCCACCCGCTGCCGCAGCGTGTCTTCCACGGCCAGGCGCTCTTGCTCCGTCAAAGGGGGCATGCGGATCAGGGCTTCCTGGCCCGTCTGGGTGTCCAGTTGGATGATGCTGGTTCCCAAACCATGTTCCTGCAGCGCCCGCCGCAGCTCGTCGGTGGTGACAGGCCGCTCAAAACGCAGATCCAGCAAGGTGCCGCCAGCAAAATCCAGCCCCAGCCGCAGGGGGGTTCCTAGAGAGGCCAGAGAAAAAGCCATGCTGGCCAGCCCCACCAGCAAGACCGCCAAGGAAAGGGTAAACCAGAGCTTGCTGCGCCCGACGATGTCGAAGCGGTAGTCGAGCAACCGCGAGGATCCGCCTGCTGGCTCTTGCGCGGTCATGGTTGGGCCGCCTCCATGCGAACGCCGTAGAGTTCAGGTTTGCGCAGGGCAGGGATCCCCATTGCCGCCAACAGCAGGGTGCGGGTGCAGGTAATGGCCGTAAAGAAGCTTACCGAAACGCCAATAGCCAGGGTTACGGCGAAACCTTTCACCAGCCCCATCCCCAACCAAAAGAGCACGCCACAGACCAAAAGGGTGGTGACGTTGCTGTCGAGAATGCTGCTAAAGGCGCGGCTAAACCCTTCCGAGATGGACTTGTAGATGGACTTGCCCGCCCGCAGCTCCTCTTTGATGCGCTCAAAGATTAGCACATTGGCGTCCACCGCCATGCCAATGCTGAGAATGAAGCCAGCGGCTCCTGGCAGGGTCATGGTCACCCCCAGCAGTTGGAACAAAGCAAACGTACAGAGGGCATAGATGAGGAGGGCGATGTCGGCAATGAGTCCCGGCAGGCGGTAGTAGGCCACCATGAACACAAACACCAGCACCAGGCCGCCGATACCGGCATAGAGGCTGCGGCGCACACTTTCTTCTCCTAGGGTGGCCCCGACGGTGCGGTTTTCAATCACCTGAATTGGAACCGGCAGCGCCCCCGCTTTGAGCTTTATCGCTAGGTCGGTGGCAGTTTCCACCGTGAAATTGCCTGTGATCACCGCCGTTCCGCCAGTAATGCCAGTGCGGGCAAACTCCGGCCCCACGATCGGGGCGCTGATGAGCACCTCGTCCAGAAAAATCCCCAAGGGGCGACCCGTGCCAGCCAGCTCTCGGGTGACCTGGGCAAACTTCTCAGCCCCCTCCGGCTTAAACTCTAGCAGCACTTCCCAGCTCTGGGAGCCGCGGCGAGGGGCCTGGGGATAGGCGTTGCGCAGCAGATCCCCGGTGAGGCCGATCCCTTCAAACAAGGCTTCGGGGTTCTCTCCGGCTGTTACCTCCCCCTGTTCGTTGCGGGGCAGGGCGCTGACCGGAACTAGGCCCTTGCGAAATTCCAACTGGGCTGTGTCGCCCAAAAGAGCAACCGCCCGATCCGGATCTGCTACCCCAGGCAGTTGCACGAATAGACGATCCCGGCCACTGATTTGAATCAAAGGCTCAGTCACCCCCAGGCCGTTGATCCGCTGCTGGATAACAGCCTCCACTCCCTGCATCACTTCGGGAGTAATCTCAGGCACCTCCTGCGTCGGCAGAGCTTGCAGGGTAAGCTGCGTCCCGCCTTTGAGGTCAAGGCCGAGGCGAACTTCTCGGCTAAAGCCCAAGTAGGTGAGAGCCACTACCACTGCTAGGATAAAGACTAGGCCGCGCAGGAGGGCAAGCCGATTGAGCCACGAAGCTAGGGATCTAGCCATACTGCCTAGTTAAGCGAGGAACACAGCCGCACTGGTCGGCAGGCCCAAAGTTTTGTAACGCTTTGAACTTCTCGATTTTACCCCAGACGGACTTAGTTGACGCTAGAAGCTGTTGCCAGGGGCAGGCAGTGTCCCAGATCTGCAAGGGAGGAGAAGTGAAGGTGAATTGGCGACGAACTTGCCCAGTGGCGGCGTTGCTTTCTGTGCTCACCTTCTGCGGATCCCCTGCCTGGGCGGGAGAGTACTTCACGGAAGAGGTGACTCGCCCCAGCGTAGAAGTTATCCATGGCTGGCGAGAGGTGGTGTCCGGCACTCGGGTTACCATCACCAACACCAGTCCGGGCTCCTTTCGGGTGCCCCTGGAAATTGAGCTGGCGGATCGGGCTAGCTGTGAGCGGGCGGACTTGGTGCTGACCAACAAGAGCACCTTGCCGCTGGGATCTTTTCGAGATTGCATCCTTAACCTCTTTCCCTATCTGGACAAGTTCATCAACCAGGAGGTTGCCAGCATCCGGGTTACCCTAAAAGGGCCAAACCCCCTCCTGGAGATCCCTCTGAGCGAAGCGGATCGGCTAATCCTGGCCCAGGTGGCCAACCAATCGCGGGAAGCCTTTGTCTTCTTTCAGCAGGAGCTGGCCCGCGTTTTGGAGCTCTTGAAGCAGCAAGGCGCCACCCCCCAACAACCCTCTGCCCCTGCAAGCCCAACGCCTGCGGCATCCGGACCCAACCCGGGCGAGTTGGTGATTGTGGGATCAATCCGCGAAGAGCGGGTAGGGGCTGGCAGTCGCCTAAGTGTGGAGGCCATCAACCGCAGCAACCGCACTGTCCTCAACGCCCGCGCCCGTTTTACCTTCTACCGTGGCGGAGAAGTCGTCGATACGCGCGTGGCCGCCTTTGAGCCCAGCAATGTACCTCCTGGCCAGAAAGCTTCTGCCAGCGTGCTGAAAACGGACGCCAACTGGGATCGGGTTACTGTTACCTTCCAGTGGCAGTAAAGCTCCCTCAGGGAGCCAGGGCGTTGCCCCGCAGCAAGCTGCCCAGAGTTTTAACGGTAATCTTGAACTGCACCCAGGGGCTCATCGGCACCACTGTCTTATAGAGGTAGCTGGCAAAGGTTAGCCGCTGGACATCCCGGTCGGCGCACATCTCGACAAAAGCTTCGCGGGTGGCGTTGGAGCGGTAGAACACCCGCTGCAGAATGTCCAAGACTTTGTAGGTCAGGCCGTACTGGCGATCCCAGCGCTGGAGATAGAGCTTGAGATCCTCTTCTGTGGGGATACGCTTCCCGCCGTTGGAAGTTTCAACAATAGCCTCGGCGCACATGCGGCCCGACTTGGCAGCAAAGTAAATCCCTTCGCCGCTTGCCTTGGTTACGTATCCTGCTGCGTCTCCTACCAACGCGGCCCGGCCCACTACGCGGCGCGGACGGGGATGCTCTGGAATGGGATGGGCCTCCACCTTGATCACCTGGCCCCCACGGATCCGGTCAGCAGCGCGGGCGCGGATCCCGGCTTGCAACTTTTGGATCTGGGCTTGGTTGGCCCTCATCGTGCCGGTACCCACCGCCACATGGTCGCACTTGGGAAACACCCAGGCATAAAAGTCGGGCGAGACATCGTCTCCCACGTACATCTCTGCCCGCTCAGCATAGTAGGCCATTTTGTCCTCGGGGAGGCGAATGCGCTCCTGAAAAGCCAGGGCGTAGTTGTAGTCCCCGGCACCAATGGCCTCTGCCACCTTCGAGTGGAACCCATCCGCCCCAATCACCACATCCACCGCCAGCGAGCGAGGTACCCCCTGCTGCGCGTTGCCGGAAAAGTCGATGTAGTGCAAGACGTAGGGATCCTGGCCATTTTTGGGGACTTCCAGGTGCATCACCTTGCCGTGAATGAGCTCTGCCCCTCTTTGACGGGCGCGGTTGCGCAAGAAAGCGTCAAGGACTTCGCGGCGGCACATGCCAATGTACTCGCCTTCATTTTCGAGGGCGATGTCCACCTCGTAGTTGGAGGGCGAGATCATCTTCATCTTGCGCACCTTGCGGTCGATGATCTCCTCCGGCAGGTCGAACTCCGAAACCATACAGAGGGGAATAGCGCCTCCGCAGGGCTTGGCGTTGTCCAGCTTCCGCTCAAACAAAAAGGTCTCGATCCCGGCTTGAGCCAGAACCTCGGCTGCAGAAGCCCCTGCTGGCCCGCCCCCCACCACGGCAACTCTCAGGCTCAAGGCGCCCTCCTTTTTCTTTTTTCCAATTCCTAGGACTTCCCAAAAGGGAAGCTAGCCTGCAGCATACAGGAGTGCAGCAACAGGTACGGGTGCTGCGGTCTCTTGTCTACCCCCATTAAACCCGGGTGGGGCAAGGAATGCAAGGAACCCAAGAAGAGCTCTGGTGAGGAGGCCCTGTGGCGCAAGGCGAACTCTGCGGCTTGGGCGGATTGACCGTGGGGCTAGGTTCGGGATCCCTCAATGTGGGAGTAGGGCTCCAGGTGGATGGTGACCCGCACCGGCCCGTAGCGCTCCTGCAGCAGGCGTTCCACTGCTTCGGTGAGGCGATGGGCCGACTCAACGTCCAGTGGCTCCACCACCATGTGCATTTCGATGAAGATCATCCGCCCTGGGATGCCGCGGGAGGTGATGTCGTGGCAGTCGAGGATGCCAGGCAAGCTGAGAACCAGCTCCCGCAATGTTTTAGGCGGAATGGCCGCCTGGTCGGTTAAAACGGGAATGTTTTCCTGCAGCACTTCCCAGGCGCTCCAGAACACCAGCAGCCCCACCGGCACAGCCAGCACCTGATCCAGCCAGGGGATCCTCCAGTAGTGGATCCCGGCTAGACCCAGCAATACCGTCAGGGTTACCCAGACCTCGCTGAGGGTATGGCGGGCATCGGCCAAGAGCAGCGAGCTAGCCAGAGCCTTGCCCCAGGAGCGCTCATAGAAGGCTACGAAGAGGTTGATCCCCAGCACCCCCAGCATTAGCGTCAAGGTCAGCCCGTCGATCTGGAGCTGGGGAGGCAGGGGCTTGAAAAACCGTCCCACCGCTGCGCTGAGGATCTCGAAGCTAGCCATATGGCCAAAAGGGCAGCGATCCCCAGGGCACCGATTGCCTCAAACTTGCTGCGGCCATAGGGATGTTCCTCATCCGGCTCTGGCGAGGAAAAGTGGACCGCCACCAGGGCAAGGAGGTTGCTGGCGCTGTCGGTAACACTGTGCAGGGCATCGGCCACCAAGCTTAGGGATCCCGTCGCCAGCCCCAGGGTTAACTTGATGGCAAACACCAGGCTATTTAGCCCCAACGTAACGTACAGCACCCTCTGCACCTGGCGCTGACGGCGGCTGGCTATGGCGGCAGAGCTGGGCCAGCTCACTGCTGGGGAGCCTCAGGCGGAAGTCCGTTAGCCTCATTTTGCCACTAACCTCCTCCTAGGAGCCGACTTTATAAGGGGATAGGTAATCCCAGGGGATGGGGTACTTTAGAACCGAGGATCGACAGGAAGGAGCGGCAGGCGATGGACGTGGCGGTCGTGGGGGCCGGCTATGTGGGGTTGGTAACCGGCGCCTGTCTAGCCCAAATAGGCCACCGCGTTATCTGCGTGGACAACAACCCTGCCAAAATTGAAGGGTTGCAGCGGGGCCGCCTGCCCATCTACGAGCCCGGCCTGGAAGACCTGGTGCGGGCTGGAACTGAGGCCGGTCGGCTGCACTTTACCACCGATCTTGCCCTGGGGGTGCAGGCCAGCGAGGTCATCTTCATTGCCGTAGGGACGCCAGCTCTGCCCAGCGGCGAGCCAGACCTGCGCTACGTAGAGGCTGTAGCGCGGGAGATCGGCCAGCACCTAGACGACCGCTACCGGGTTATTGTTAACAAGTCTACTGTCCCCATCGGCTCCGGCGACTGGGTGCGCATGCTGATTCTGGACGGGGCGGCAGAGGCCGCCAAGCAGCGGCTAGGCAGCCAGGCAGAAAAACAGAAGATGGCTATAGCGGGCGGGGATCCCACCCCCTCCTCCCTGGCCACCCTGGACAGGTCTCCCTGGGTGCCGCCCTTCGACGTGGTGAGCAACCCCGAGTTTCTGCGGGAGGGCAGCGCCATCCACGATACCTTTTACCCCGACCGCATCGTGATTGGCTCCAACAGCCCCCGGGCCATCGAGATCCTGCGGCAACTTTACGAGCCCATCCTCAGCCGCCAGCAAGGCTTGGGCGGGGATCCCGTGCCCTTGCTGGTCACCGACCTGGCCTCCGCCGAGATGATCAAATATGCCGCCAACGCCTTCCTAGCCACTAAGATCAGCTTCATCAACGAGATTGCCAATATCTGCGAGCGCACCGGCGCCGACATCCTCCAGGTGGCCGAAGGGATTGGCCTCGATAAGCGCATTGGCCGCGCCTTCCTCAACGCCGGCATAGGCTGGGGGGGGAGCTGCTTCCCCAAGGATCTGGCCGCTTTGATCCAGACGGCGGCTGACTACGGCTACGAGGCCAAGCTGTTGCGGGCTACTGTCGAGGTCAACCGTGAGCAGCGGCAGCGCTTGGTGGAAAAGCTGCAGCAGGCCCTTAAGGTGCTTAAGGGCAAGACCATTGGCCTTTTGGGCCTCACCTTCAAGCCCCACACCGACGACCTGCGGGATGCGCCGTCTCTAACCTTAATTGAGCAGCTCCACCGCCTGGGGGCCAAGGTAAAAGCCTATGATCCCATTGTCTCGGCTTCGGGAATGCGGGAGGGCCTAGCCCATGTGGTGGTGGAAACAGACGTGTTCCGCCTGGCCCAGGATTGCGACGCCCTGGTGCTGGTGACGGAGTGGCCGGAGTTCTTGTCGCTGGATTACCGGCGCCTTGCCGAGCTGATGCGGCGGCCTCTTATCGTCGACGGCCGCAATTGCCTTGACCGGCAGGCCCTTCAACAGGCGGGCATCACCTTAATTGGAGTGGGCTGGTGAAGGTTCTGGTAACGGGTGGTTTGGGGTTTATCGGCTCCCATCTGGTCAGCCGCCTTCTGCAGGAAGGCCACGCGGTTATCTGCCTCGACAACGGCTACACGGGGCGGGAGGAGAACGTGCGGGCTCACCGCAACAACCCCGCCTTTACCTTGCTGTGGCACGACGTGGCCGAGCCGCTGCCGCCGGAGCTGGAAAAAGCTGGCATCGAGCAAATCTACCACCTGGCCTGCCCTGCCTCTCCCCCTCACTACCAAGCGGATCCCATCCGCACCATCCGCACCAGCGTCTGGGGCACCTACCACCTCCTGGAGCTGGCCCAAAAGACGGGGGCCCGCTTCCTCCTAGCCTCCACTTCGGAAGTGTACGGGGATCCCCAGGTGCATCCCCAGCCGGAGGACTACTGGGGCCATGTCAACCCCATCGGCCCGCGGGCCTGCTACGACGAGTCCAAGCGCCTGGCCGAAACCCTAACCTTTGACTGGCAGCGGCAATACCAGACGGAGATCCGCGTGGCCCGCATCTTCAACACCTATGGGCCCGCCATGCGGGAAGACGATGGTCGCGTGGTCAGCAACTTCATCGTCCAGGCGCTGCGCGGGGATCCCCTCACCGTCTATGGAGATGGCTCCCAGACCCGCAGCTTTTGCTACATCTCCGACCTCATCGAGGGCCTGGTGCGCCTGATGAACAGCCCTTATCCCGGCCCCTTTAACCTGGGCAACCCGCAGGAGGTCACCATTCTAGAGTTGGCTCGGCAGGTTTTGGCCCTCACCGGCAGCTCTTCTCCCATCGTCCACCGACCTCTCCCAACCGACGATCCCAAGCAGCGCCGGCCCGACATCAACAAGGCCCGCGCCTTGCTGGGGTGGGAGCCCCAGATCCCTTTGCCAGTGGGCCTGGAGCGGACCATCCCCTACTTCCGCCGCCGGCTGGGGCTGGAGTAAAGGAAGACCTCTGGGAGATTTTCCCCAGAGCTGGCCAACTTTGCGGAAGAAAGCAGCCAGGCTGGCATAATACCCGTCATAATACAGAAAAGGCATGTTAACTCAAGTAGGGGATCCCTACGCCTGTGGATACTTCTCCGGAAGAACCAACCACCCCCGTGCCCCTGGAAACCTACAGGCTGGAGGTGGAGAGGAAAGTAGTGGGCGCCTTTTTGACGGTGCTTCAGGGATCCAATAGGGGCAGGACTTTCCGCCTGGGGGAGACTGCAGTAGTGGGGCGCAGCCCCCAGGCCGACGTTCAGCTTTCCGACCACACCATCTCTCGGCTGCACTGCCGGCTGAGGAAGGAAGGGGAAAACTATGTCCTCATCGATCTCGGCAGCCTCAACGGCACCTATGTCAATGGGGAACGGGTAAATTGCCGGGTTTTGGCGGATAGGGATCGCATCCAGCTGGGGAATAGCCTCCTGCAGTTTGCCTATTATGACCGGCTGGAGGAGGCTTTCTTTTTCCAGGTCGCTGCCGCTGCTCTCTACGACCCGCTCACGGGGCTGCACAACCGTCGGTTTTTCCTAGAGCACCTGCAGAGGGAGATGGCCTTTGCCCGCCGCCATAGCTTTCCCCTCCACTTGCTTTACCTGGACTTGGACAACTTCAAGCTCATCAACGACCGCTGGGGGCATTTGGCCGGGGATCAAGCCCTGATCCAAGTAGCCCAACAACTGCAGGATCAGGTTCGCCGCGAGGATCTGCTGGCCCGGCTAGGGGGCGACGAATTTGTCCTCATGGTGCGCGGGGTTCCGGAAGCTCACATCCTGCAGTTGGCCAAGCGCCTGCGGCAGGCCATCCAATCCCTCCCTCTGCAGGTGGGAGCAGAAGTTATCCACCTCACCTGTAGCATTGGCGTCGCCTCTTTGCTCAGCCTTTCAGCAGAAACTTCCGTCCAAAGCTTTCTAGAGGCAGCCGACCAAGCCCTCTACCAAGCCAAAGTGCAGGGGGGCAACCGGGAAGTGTTGCTGTAGGGCTTAGGATCCCTCCACCAAGCTGGCGTAGGCCTCCGCGCTCATCGTGTCGTCAAGATCTTCCGGGTTGGTCATGCGCACCTTGATCAGCCAGCCATCTCCATAGGGATCGTCGGCAATGCTCTCTGGGCTGTCCACCACCGCTTTGTTTACCGCCACCACTTCCCCCGAGACAGGGGCATACAGATCCTCTACGGCCTTGACGGACTCCACCGAGCCAAAGCTCTCCCCCTTTTCAATTTCTGTCCCTTCCTCGGGCAGGCCGACGAAGACGATGTCCCCCAGCTGATCGACGGCATAGGCCGTGATCCCAATCACCGCAATGTCATCCTCAACCCGGATGTACTCGTGGGTGTCCACGTAGCGCAGATCGGGTGGGTACTCCAGGGCCATGCCACTTTCCCCGCTTAAATCCAGTGGACTATTCTAGGGCAATCCCTGAGGGCGGTAAAGCTCTCTCAGGCGGGAGGACTAGAGAAACTCTAGGAGCAGCCGATTCACAGTTTGGGGCGCCTCCTGCTGCGCCCAATGGCCGCACTCGGGGATGTACTCCTTGCGCAGGCCGTTGGGGAAGAAGGGATCCATTCCCTCGGTCAGCTCGCGGCTAAGGGCAAAGTCTTCTTCTCCCCAGATGAGCAGGGTGGGGGCGAAGATCGGACGCAGGGGCTGCAAAAACAGGTTCTGCAGAGTGGGCAGGCTAAACAGGTGGCGGTAGTAGTTGAGGGCAGAGGTGAGCACCTTGGGCTTGGCAAGGGCCTCTTGGTAAACCTTTAGGTCGTGGCGGGTGAAGGCGCTTTTGCGCACCGAGGTCTCTTGAAAAATGCGCCGCACCCACTCCTCGAGGTTCCACTGCAACACCCACTCTGGCAGCCAGGGCAACTGGAAGAAAAACAGGTACCAACTGCGGCGCATCTGGTCCAAATTGGTCAGGAACTCCCGGCGAAAGCAAGCGGGGTGAGGAGAGTTGAGCACGGCCAGCTTGCGGATCTCCTGGGGAAAAAGTTGCGCCCAGTGCCAAGCAATAGCCCCTCCCCAGTCGTGGGCCACCACCACCGCGCTTTTGGCCCCAAAATGGGCTAGCAGGCCGCGGACATCCTCGGTGAGGGTGTCCAGGTCGTAGCCGTAATCCGGTTTGTCAGAGTCGTTGTAGCCGCGCAGGTCAGGTGCCACGACGCGAAACCGCTGCGCCAACACCGGGATCTGGTGCCGCCAGGAATACCAAAACTCTGGGAAACCATGTAACAAGATTGCCAGCTCCCCTTCCCCCTGGGTGACATAGTGCAGTTGAATGCCATTGGTCAGGGCATAGCCGTGCCGCCAGCTCCCCATCCGGGCAGCCACCTCAGCAGGAAGGCGTTGGATCCCTGCTTCTGCCATGGTCTCTGCTCTTAGGCCAAACCTCTAGTTGGTATCCAACCATACTAACGTTCTTTCTCTGGCGGGGGCTTTTTCAGAGGCTAGAGCAAGCGGCATTCTGGGAAAGAAGCTGCGGCTGGAACGGTTGGATGAAAGCTTCTACACCATCCCCCCAGAGGATTGCCCTTCTAGGGGCGGGGGCCTGGGGAAGTACCCTGGCTCTGTTAGCCCAGGCTCGGGGCCACTGGGTGCAGGTTTGGGATCGGCGCAAAGGCTGGGATCTCAAAGAGGTAGTCCGGGGATCGGACATCATTATTTCGGCAGTCTCCATGGCCGGCGTGCGCCCCGTGGTCGAGGCCGTGCGCCAGGTGGGGATCCCCCCCCGAGCCATTCTGGTCTCGGCCACCAAGGGGTTGGATCCCCTGCAGCTCTTGACACCAGCCCAGATCTGGGCAGCCACTTTCCCTACTCATCCGTTGGTGGTGCTTTCCGGGCCAAACCTGGCCGCTGAGATCCGCCAGGGTTTGCCAGCAGCTGCAGTGGTGGCCAGCCGCAATCCCGAGGCGGCAGTGCAAGTGCAGCATGCCCTTGCCTCCGAGCGCTTTCGCCTCTACACCAGCAGCGATCCCCTAGGAGTGGAGCTAGGGGGCATTCTCAAGAACGTTATTGCCATTGCTGTGGGGGTGTGTGACGCGCTGCAACTGGGCACCAATGCTCGGGCTGCCCTGGTTACCCGCGGCTTGGCCGAGATGATCCGGGTGGGATCCCGCCTAGGGGCGCGGCCTGAGACCTTCAACGGCCTCTCAGGGCTAGGGGATCTCCTAGCCACCTGCCACAGTCCTTTAAGCCGCAACTACCGTGTAGGCTACGGCTTGGGCCAGGGCAAACCTCTGGGCCAGGTGTTGGCCGAGATCGAGGGAACCGCCGAGGGGGTTTACACTGCTCCCGTGGTAGTTCAGATTGCCGCCCAGCACGGCATCCAGGTGCCCATCACCCAGGAGGTGCATTGGCTGCTGCAAGGGCAGACCACCCCCGCTGCCGCTCTTTCCCGCCTGATGGAGCGACAACTCACCTCGGAATGAGCTCCTCTCCCTGAGGGGAAAGAGAGCTTGAGCTACCTGGAATAACCGCAAGTCTTCCCAGAATGAGCCATTTGGCGGAGTTTTTCTCTCCGAAGTTTCCCTATACTGCCTCTGTAGCCCTCCTAACTGCTCTCGCATCAACCTGGATTTCAGAGGTTCGGGGAAGCCAGAGCTTGGCTTGAGCGGTGTGTGTCTCCTGCTTTTTCACAACCTCCCATGGCTAAACGCATCTTGGTGATCGAGGATGATCCCTCTATCCGCACCTACCTGCAGAAAGTGTTGCGGCAAGCTGGGTACGATACGTTGGCAGCTAGAGACGGGGAAGAAGGGCTGCAGATGGTGCGCGCCCTCCTGCCAGACTTGGTGCTGTGCGATGTAGTCATGCCCAAGCTCAACGGCTATGCCGTGCTGGATGCTGTGCGATGGGATCAGGCCACAGCCCACATCCCCTTTGTCTTTCTCTCCTCCAAAGCTTCTCGAGAAGCTGTGGAACAAGGGCTACAACTTGGTTCCAACGCCTACCTCACCAAGCCTATTGATCAAAACCACCTCCTGAAGGCAATTGCCGCCCACCTAACTTAAACTGTTGCTAGCAGCCTCGTCCCCACTGCTTCCCCCTAGCAACAGGAGGGAGCACAGCTAATTCCTCTCCCCAGCCTCCCTGACAGGGAAAAACCTCTCTACAACGGGGGATCAAGAGCGTTTCTAGCCACCCTCAAAAAATTCTGGAGTAGCCGCGCTGCGAGGTCGGGACGGGATCCCCAGTGGAGATGCAGGTAGGAAGCATGCAAGCGCTCATTGGCCCAGCCTTCCTGCTGAGGCGGGGATCCCCAAGCGTAAACTGGGCTTGGGCAGGGGGGGCTGCTGCGGGAGCGGTGAAACTCGTGTCCCCGCAGGCAATCCCCAGCCGGTGCCAGGAGGGTGGGGCGTAGGACGGTAGCCTCGCGATAGCCCAGGTACAGCCGCTCGCCCATGTCCACGCTGATGGGCAATAGGCCAGCCATGGGGTAGGTCTTCCCGTCCCAATCGGTGAGGGACTTTCCCAGTACCATCAAGCCGCCGCATTCGGCATAGAGGGGGGGGTGGATGGGTGGCGGAGTTTGCTGGGCTATTTTTTCAGAGAGGGCTGCGGCAAACAGTTCTGGAAACCCGCCCCCCAAGAGCAGGCCATCGCAGGGATCCGGCGGCCACAGCCCTACCTCCAGGGGGGAGTACTCCAATAGCTCTGCCCCCCAAGCCCGCAGGAGATCTAAGTTGTCGGCGTAGTAGAAGTTAAAGGCGGCATCGCGGGCCACTGCCACCCGCACGGGCGTTGCAAGGGGGCAGATCCCTGGCCAGAGCTCCCCCACTGCCGACGGCAGGGAGCGGATTAGGGGCAGAAGCTGATCCCAATCTAGGTGTTGCTCCGCCAGCTCAGCCCAGGCCTCCTGCCAGCGGGAGAAGCCAGCCAGTTCTGAGACGGGTACCAGCCCTAGGTAGCGGCTGGGCAGGCGCAAGTCCTCGCGGCGGGGGAATTGCCCCAAAACTGGGATCCCCACGGCTGCTGCTGCCTGCTGTAACATCTGGCCATGGCGCTCTGAGGCCACCCGGTTGAAGATGACGCCGGCAATAGCCAGGCGGGGATCGAAGTGGCTTAGGCCGTAGAGCAGGGCGGCCGCCGTCGTTCCCATGCCGCTGCTGTCGATGACCAGCACCACCGGGATCCCCAGCAGGCGAGCCACATGGGCGCTGCTAGCCCAGGAAGGCTCTGTCCCGCCGGGCAGGGATCCGGGCCCTCGCCCATCGAAGAGGCCCATCGCGCCTTCTACAATCGCCCCATCTTTGTCCTGGCAGTGGTAGCGAAAGCAGCGCTGCACAAAGTCCTCGTCGGTTAAAAAGGGATCCAAATTGCGCGAGGGGATCCCGGCCACTGCCGTGTGGAACAGGGGATCGATGTAATCGGGCCCCACCTTAAAGGGCTGGATGCGCAGGCCCCGCCGCTGGAGCGCAGCCAACAGGGCTAACGTGACGGTGGTCTTGCCACTGCCGCTTGCCGCTGCTGCCAGCAGGATCGCCATTTGTCCAAGGGCTAGAACTCGATACCCATTTGGGCTTTGATCCCTTGGTCGCGAAAGGGATGCTTGACCAAGGCCATTTCCGTTACCAGGTCAGCTTGCTCAATTAGCCCTGCCGGCGCACCTCGCCCAGTGAGGATCACATGCACCCGTTCAGGTTTTTCGGCTAGGCCAGCCAGCACTTGCTCCAGCGAGAGATATCCCAGCTGAAGGGCAACGTTGATCTCATCCAAAACCACCAGGTGGTACTCGCCGCTGCCAAATAGCTCCCGCCCCTTTTCCCAGGCTGCCTGGGCGCAGGCAATGTCCCGCTCGCGATCCTGGGTCTCCCAGGTAAAGCCTTCCCCCATGGCATAAAAGGCAACTTTTCCCAGCCCCAGTTCGGGATGGGCAGCCAACTTGCGCAACAGTTTGGCTTCGCCTGGATCCCAGGCCCCTTTGATGAACTGCACCACCCCCACCGATAAGCCCTGGCCGAGGGCGCGCAAGACAGTACCAAAAGCCGCCGTGCTTTTGCCCTTGCCCTGACCTGTATAGACGATAACTAAGCCTTTGTTGTCCCGCATGCCTGCCAGGCGTTGCCGCTGGATTTGCTGGCGGCGCTGCATTCTTTGGCGGTGCTGCCAGTTGCGCTCGGCTTCCAGTTCCGGGTTGGGGGCGGTTGGAAAAGGGTGGGTCATGGTTGCAGCGGCAAGGACTTGTAGGAGCACTCTAGCAGGCCAGACTCCGAATTCGGCTTCCGGTTTTCTAGATTTTCCGAGAGCTGCCGCTGTTGGATTAGGATTTGGACAGAGCTGGGGGGATCCCTCCGGGCGGCGCTTTTTTATTAGGGGTGCTCTTCCCCAGGGCCGCAAAAATGGCGAGCGGCTGAAGCAGATCCTCACTGGCTGAGGGGGGTATATTAGTAAGGCTGGGCATGCCTTGCTGCAGATGAACCCAGAGGCGGGTTCTGCCAGCGTGGGTGGGTTTCGTCTTGAGGAGAGGTTCCTTGTCTAAGTCATTCCTGTTTTCTTCCGAGTCGGTGACGGAAGGGCATCCCGACAAAATCTGCGATCAGATCTCCGATGCTGTTGTGGATGCCCTTTTGACAGCAGACCCCTCCAGCCGGGTGGCGGCAGAGGTAGTGGTGAGCACGGGCATGGTGATCCTCACGGGGGAGATCACCTCGAAGGCGCATGTCAACTTCACGCGCTTGGTGCGGGACAAGCTGACCGAAATTGGCTATACCGATGCCGAGAATGGCTTCTCTGCAGACAGCTGCGCGGTGCTAGTAGCCTTCGATGAGCAATCTCCCGATATTGCCCAAGGGGTGAGCAGGTCACTGGAAAGTCGCACCGTCTGGGAAGATGAATTCGACCTGCTGGGAGCTGGCGATCAGGGCTTGATGTTTGGTTTTGCCTGCAACGAGACCCCCGAGCTGATGCCCCTGCCCATCAGCTTGGCTCACCGCCTCAGCCGCCAGTTGGCTACGGTTCGCAAGAACGGTACCCTGCCTTATCTTCGCCCTGACGGCAAGACCCAGGTAACGGTAGCCTATGAGGGGGGGCGTCCAGTGGGCATCCACACCCTGCTCATCTCCACCCAGCACACGCCAACCATCGGCGACATTACGGAAGAGACGGCAGTGCAAGAGCGCATCCGCGCCGATCTCTGGGAGGCGGTGGTAAAGCCTGTGTTTGCCGAGCTGCCCATCAAACCTGACAGCAATACCCGCTTCCTCACCAACCCCACCGGCAAATTCGTCATCGGCGGCCCCCAGGGGGATGCCGGCCTGACAGGGCGCAAGATTATCGTCGATACCTATGGGGGCTATGCCCGCCATGGGGGTGGCGCTTTCTCCGGCAAGGATCCCACCAAAGTGGATCGCAGCGCGGCCTACGCCGCCCGCTATGTTGCCAAAAACATCGTGGCTGCCGGCCTGGCCCAGAAATGCGAGGTACAGGTCAGCTACGCTATTGGAGTGGCTCGGCCCATCAACCTGTTGGTGGAAACCTTTGGCACAGGGCGCATCCCTGACGAAGAGCTGCTGCGGCTGGTGCAGCGCCACTTCGACCTGCGGCCAGCAGCTATTCTGGCCCACTTTCAACTGCAGGAGCTACCCCGGCAGCGAGGGGGACGCTTCTACCAAAATGTAGCCGTCTACGGCCACTTCGGGCAAACCCATCTGGACCTGCCTTGGGAGCGCACCGACAAAGCCGACCTGCTGCGCGAGGAAGCTCTCTCCAGCTCAAGTGTCGCCCTGCCCTGAGCAAGAGGGGGAAACCTGAGGTTCTTCCAGGGAAGCAGGAGCAGGAGAGTCGACAGGCTGGAGCTCCAGGGTAACCGAGAGCTCTGACTCGCAGGCAAGGGAGGCGGGCTGCAGCTCCCGGAGCAGGTGGCGGAGCTTGGGGGGAAGGTCCTGCAGCTCTGCTAACAACAGCTCAAGGGAAATGGCAGCTTCCTCCGCAAAGCGGGATCCCTTGCCAGAGGAGGCTGAAAGAGGTGAAGGAGGTCGGACAAGGAAGCTGGCGGCAGTTGGACTCAAGGAGCGGATCAGCTCTTCTTGTTCTCGCCACAGGGATCGGCTCATTTCCGGGGGAAAGGTGAGGTGGGGAGCACCGCGGCGCTGCCAGAGGCGGAGGATCTGTTCTACGGACGTGGCCTTGTAGCGGCCTTGGTAGAGGGCCTCCAGCAAAGCGGCTGGGATCCAAGGGCTTGGGAACTGCCTGCTCCAGCGATCTACCCACCTCTGGCTTGTCTGACCCTGCAGCTCGAATCCGTAGCGCTCCAAAAAGGTGGCGGAATCCATCGGCCGCTCCTAGCGCCAGGAAACTCACCCCAAAGCTAACCCAAAAGCAGTGAGGAAGTGCTCGAACTACCCCCGTCTGTCCCCTGCTACCCAGCCGCAGGTCAGCCACCTGACCCAGTCCCGCCCCTAAGAGCAAGCCGTACCTTTTGCCGCCTTCAACACCAGCAAGTCTAAGGTGCCGGTGTTCTCTTCGCCGCGGTAGTTAAAAGTGGAGCGCACCAGCCACAGGCCCTGCCGTGCTCGGCAGCAGAGGTTGAGCAGGGTGCGAGCTAGGACTTGCTGGCGTGCCTCTCGATCCCGAGCCGCATCGAAAACTCCCCCATCCCATTCCGGTGTCAGCACACGGCTGTTGTAGAGCCCGCGCCAGAGGGAGGGGGACCAGCTGGGGTTGGTGATGTCAAACCAAAACTGGTAGTCGGCCTCCAAGCCGCGATGGATGTAGGCGGCTGGCGTGGCTACCACCAGGTAGCGGGAGTAGTCGGGCTCAAAGCGGCTGTTGCTAGGGGTTTGTCCCGAGCGAATCATGGCCAAAAAGGCAGGATCCCCTGCTGTAGGAAAGGCGCGGCGAAATCGCTGGGCTGCATCCGTTAGCAACTGCAGCAGCTCTTGATCCTGAGGGGAAGCAGTGACCAGGTGCTCGGCAAAGAAGCGCTGGAAGAAAGCTGCCAAGGAAGGCCCAGGCCGGTAGCTGCGCAGCCAATCCAACAGCTTCTGGTAGCGCTCCAAGTTGGCAAAGCCCACCCGCTCTGGCTGCCGCACGGCGGTTTTGGGCCGTAGGGAACGTCCCACCAGATCCAGGGTATCTTCAGCCAACAGCGTTGCTCGAATGGGATCCAGATCCAACACGCTGCTGAGCAGCAGCCGCCAGGCTGGCAAGGTGGGAAATGCTCCCCAGTGGGGATGGGCCACTTCTGCTGCCGTCAGGAGAGCCCGCACCAGGGGGTAGCGGATGAGAGCGGGGAAGGGAGCAATGGGCAAAACCTCCGGCAACTGCTCCTGGAGGCTTAGGCTTATCCCGGCATCCATGCGAGGCAGCAGGACGGCGATGCGAGAGGGAGGGATCCCTGCTGCCAAAAGTTGTCGGATTTGGGCAACCATAGCCTCTAGGGCCGCAAGGGGGGTTTCTCCCTCCAGCACTTCCACCCTCGGCAGCCTCCCTGCCGGTGGTTCTGGCAGCCGAGAGGAAAGCTGGGGAGCCACAGCCCGCGCTATCTGCAGCCCCAAGCGGACCAGGCCGGCTGCGCTACAGGAGCTGGCTTCTGGGAACCGAACCTGCGTGTTTTCCAGGAGAAAGCAGGCTACTGCCTCCGGGATTGCCGTCAAAGAGATCCCGCCGCCGAGGGTGTAGCTGAAGAATTGGCTCTGCAGGTGGGCTTGCCCCTGGCGGTAAAACTCCAGCGCCACCCCGCAACTGTCTTCCGCCTGGTCCACGATGAGGTGATCCCACTCCTGCCAAAACTCCGCCAAGGGCAGGATGTGCTCCTGAAACAGACGAATTTGCAGGCCAAAATCCAGCGCTCCCAACTGCAGCCCCGCCTGCCATAGTCGCTCTACACAGCAGCCCAGCGCTCCCAGGGCCTCTGCCCGGGCCGGATCCCTGTTCTCCGGCCAAGCTGCTGCTAGCCGGGATCCCACCGCCTCTGCCGTCAAGCCAGAAGCTCCGGCAATATAGGCAGCGCTGCTAACTTGATCCCAAATCTGGAACTCGTCCAGCCCAATATTCGCAAAGACCTCCCCATGCCGCGGGCACAACGCACAGACTCGCCCACAGAGAAACTGAGTGAGATCCTTAGCCAGAAGCACAGGCTCAAACGAACACGGCAACTGGGGAACGCGAGCGCATACCTGCGGCCAATACTCAGCCAAAGCGCGCCCCACCCGCTGCAAAAACGTCTCAACCCGCCACGGGCCCACCAAACCCGAGCTGAGCGCCTGCAGGCGCCGCAGCACCTCCGCCCTCTGCCGCCGGCTGCGCACCAAAAACAAGATCCGCGCCGGATTGGCCCCGGCCTGCAGCAAATGCCAGTAGCGATCCACACAAGCCTGGGTCAGCCCACTGCGCGCCCACCCCATCACGCTCTGAAACTCTCTGTCTCCCAGCGTGGCTTTCCCAGGTGCTGAACCCATTTTTTAGCAAAACCTAGACAAGCAGCCTGTCACCTCATTATGATGTAGTACTGTTGTCAATTGAATCCGCCCGCAGCAACAACGGTTCTCGGCAACTTAGCGTGCTGCTAGCGCAGATACTGCCTCTTTGCAGGCAAGTCTGAGCAGCCCCTAGAAGCAGTTTGGCGTCAAGGTCATCAGGCAAAAAGGGCAGCGCTATTGGCGCTGCGGGAGCGTTGGGGTACAGGCGCTCCCTCTCTACGGCTTTTTTGCCTGGGCAGGCAGTCTTCGCTATCCTAGGTTTTCTGCCGCCGCGCCTACTGCCTGGATTTGGCTTAGGGAACCGGTTGCAAGCTGTGAAAGCAACAAAGCAAGCCGCGCAGGCTTGAGAGGAGGTTTCTGTGGCGCTTGGCATCCTTGGAAGAAAAGTTGGCATGACCCAGATCTTCTCTCCGGAAGGGTTGGCCATTCCCGTGACCGTCGTGCAGGCCGGGCCTTGCACCGTAACCCAAATTAAAACCCAAGCCACGGACGGCTACAACGCGGTGCAGTTGGGCTACTGGCCCACCATAGAGAAGCACCTGACGCGAGCCCAGCGCGGCCACTTGCGCAAAGCGGGAGTGACGGAGCTGCTGCGTTACCTGCGCGAGTTTCGGGTCGACCAGCCAGAAGCCTACCAATTGGGGCAGAAGATCACTGTTGAGATCTTCTCTCCTGGTCAGTTACTGGACGTGGCTGGCACCTCTATCGGGCGGGGGTTTGCCGGCTACCAGAAGCGGCACCACTTTGGCCGGGGCCCCATGTCCCACGGCTCCAAGAACCACCGCCGGCCGGGTTCCATTGGCGCTGGCACGAGGCCTGGCCGCGTGTTTCCAGGACTGCGTATGGCTGGCCGGATGGGCGGTCGCCGCGTCACGATCCGCAAGCTGGAGTTGGTGAAGGTGGATCCGGAGCGGAATCTCTTGGTAATCAAAGGCTCAGTCCCCGGCGTGGAGGGAGGGCTACTGGAGATCACCCCTGCCAAACAGGTGGGCAAGAGACTCTAGCGGAGGGAGCCATGGCAAGTTGTGTGGTGAAGAATTGGCAAGGGGAAACCGTGGGCAGCGCGGAGCTGAGCTTCAAGGTGGCTCGCCCCGAGACGGCTAGTCACGTTCTCTACCTAGCTTTGCGCCGTCAGATGACCAACGCCCGCCAGGGCAATGCCCACACCAAAACGCGGGCTGAAGTGCGCGGCGGAGGGCGCAAGCCGTGGCGGCAAAAAGGCACCGGGCGGGCTCGCGCTGGCTCCATCCGCTCTCCTCTTTGGCGCAAGGGTGGGGTAGTCTTTGGCCCCCGCAAGCGGGAGTACAACCTGGCCATGAATCGCAAAGAGCGCCAGCTAGCGCTGCGCACTGCTCTGCAAGGCCGGGTGGAAGACCTAATCGTGGTGGAGGATTTCCAGGATCAGCTTAACCCGCCCAAGACCCGCGTTATGGCCCAAGCTCTGCTGCGCTGGGGAGTGAGGGAGGATCAATCGGCTCTGCTGATTGTTGCCGAGCGCTCGGAAATGGTGGAGCGAGCTGTGCGCAACATTGCCCGCGTCAAGCTCATTGGGCTAGATCAGCTCAACGTCTTCGATCTGCTCAAGGTCGATCGGGTGCTAATCACCACCTCTGCCCTAGAGAAACTCAAAGCCCGCTGGGGATCTAGCGCAGCAGCCGCCGCTCCAGACCAAGCCAATCCTCTTGAGGATCAGGCTCAGGTCGCAGAGCAAGAAGCTCAGCCAGTTGAACAAGAAGAGCCGTAGAAGAAGCCGAAAGCCGCAGGGGAAAAGGAGGAGGACGATGACGGAGAGCAAGCGAATTCTGGCTGATGTCCTGTTGCGCCCCGTTATTACCGAGAAGACGACGGCTTTGATGGAGCAGCGCAAATACGTCTTTGAAGTGATGCCCAACGCCACCAAGCCGCTCATCCGGGCCGCTGTTGAGGAAATGTTTGGAGTACGGGTTACTTCCGTCAACACCCTGAAGCTGCCCCGTAAGCAGCGGCGGGTAGGTCGTTTTGTCGGCTACCGCAGCCGTCCCAAGCGAGCGGTGGTAACTTTGGCCGAAGGCGATTCCATCGTCCTCTTCCCTGAAACCTAACCCTTCTGGTTGAGCCATGGGCATTCGCACGTTCCGACCCTACACCCCCAGCGCCCGCCACATGACAGTCTCCAACTTTGAGGAGCTGTCGCGGGATGAAAACGGCAAGCGACCTCGACCGGAGAAGTCGCTGCTGCAATTTATCCACCGCAAAAAAGGCCGCAACAACCGCGGCGTTATCACCTGCCGTCACCGGGGCGGCGGCCACAAGCGGCTCTACCGCATCATCGACTTCCGCCGCGACAAACGCGGGATCCCGGCCACCGTCAAGACCATCGAGTACGATCCCAACCGCAGCGCCCGCATCTGCTTGGTGGAGTACGCCGATGGCGAGAAGCGCTACATCCTTGCCCCTCGCCACATCCAGGTGGGAGCCACGATCATGGCTGGGCCTGAAGCTCCCTTCGAGGTGGGCAACGCCATGCCCCTGGAGCGGATCCCCCTGGGGACGGTGGTCCACAACGTCGAGCTCTATCCCGGCCGCGGCGGACAACTTGTTCGCGCTGCCGGAACTGGCGCCCAGGTGGTAGCCAAGGAAGGCAAGTACGTCTCCCTAAAGCTGCCCTCGGGCGAGGTTCGCATGATTCGAGGGGAATGCTATGCCACCATCGGTCAAGTAGGCAATGTGGACCACAACAACATCAGCCTCGGCAAGGCGGGACGCAGCCGTTGGCTGGGTCGCCGTCCCCACGTGCGGGGCTCAGCAATGAACCCTGTGGATCACCCCCACGGCGGTGGGGAAGGAAAAGCCCCCATTGGCCGCAGTACTCCCGTTACCCCCTGGGGTGAGCCTACCCTGGGGCACAAAACCCGCAAGCGCAACAAGCCCAGCAACAAGTTTATCGTGCGCGGTCGCCGTCGGGGTGGGCATCGGGACAAGGGCGGGGTGGCGGTGCAGTAGCAGCCAGGCCAGCCACCTGCTGCCTACCGAATTGCTTGAGCTTGAACCAAGTTGTTAGAGGGGGAAACTCCTATGGGACGTTCTCTTAAAAAAGGTCCGTTTGTAGATGCCAAGCTGCTTCGCAAAATCGAGAAGCTCAACGAGCGCAATGAGAAGCAAATGATCAAAACTTGGTCGCGGGCCAGCACTATCCTCCCTGTGATGATTGGTCACACCATTGCCGTTTACAACGGCAAGCAGCATGTGCCCATCTACATCACTGACCAGATGGTGGGTCACAAGCTGGGGGAGTTTGTCCCCACCCGCACCTTCCGCGGCCACGCCGGCAGCGACAAGAAAGCTGCCCGCTCTTGAATTCAGCAAGGAAGAGGAGAACGCCATGGCCGATCCTTCCCCTGAAGTTAAAGCGGTAGCCCGTTACGTTCGCATGTCTCCCTACAAGGTGCGGCGCGTCCTCAACCAAATCCGGGGGCGCACCTATGCCGATGCCTTAATTCTGCTGGAGTTCATGCCTTACGCTGCCTGCGAGCCGGTGCGCAAGGTGCTGCGCTCAGCGGTAGCCAATGCCGAACACAACAACGGCCTGGATCCCCGCAATCTTGTCATCAGCAAAGCCTACGCTGACCAGGGGCCGACGCTGAAGCGGTATCGCCCCCGCGCCCAGGGCCGGGCCTACCCAATCTGCAAGCGCACCTGCCACATCACCATTGCTGTCCGGCCTCTAGAAGCTAAGGCGGAGACGGCTCCCTAAATTTCCCGACCTCTACCCTTTAACCGCGTACCATGGGCCAGAAGATCCACCCTTTCGGCTTGCGCCTCGGCATTATCAAGGAACACCGCAGCCGCTGGTTTGCCGACCCAGCTCACTACCCAGCCCTGCTGCAGGAGGACGATTTCATCCGCACCTATACAACCAAGAAGCTGAGCAACGCTGGTCTAGCTGACATTCAGATTGAGCGCAAAGCCGATCAGATTGACCTGGAAATCCGAGCTGCACGACCGGGTGTCGTGGTCGGCCGTGGGGGGTCCGGCCTTGAAGAGCTGCGCCAGGGCTTGCAAAAAGAGCTAAGCCTGCGCGGCAGCCCCAATAGAACCATCCGCATCAATGTAGTCGAGGTTACCCGTCCTGATGCGGAGGCAACGTTGTTGGCGGAAAACATTGCCCAGCAGTTGGAGCGGCGGATTGCCTTTCGTCGCATTGTCCGCCAGGTTATCCAACGAGCCCAGCGGGCTGGCGTGCAAGGGATCAAGGTTCAAGTTGCCGGGCGGCTAAACGGTGCTGAGATTGCTCGCAGCGAGTGGACGCGGGAAGGCCGGATCCCTCTGCAGACTCTGCGGGCAGACATTGACTATGCCGAGCGCGTTGCTCAGACCACCTATGGCGTCATTGGGGTCAAGGTCTGGGTCTTCAAAGGAGAAATCCTTCCTGGCCAAGAAAGCCTCGAACCCAAAGTTTCCTTGCAGCCGGCCAAGCGTCGGCAGCAACGGCGGCGGCCTACCTTTGAAGACCGCTCAGCCAAGGCCTGAGGGCCAAGAGCGGAACCCCTACTGCAGTTACTCAAGGAGCGGCCATGTTAAGCCCCAAACGAACCAAATACCGCAAGCAGCAGCGTGGGCGCATGAAGGGCAAGGCAACCCGTGGCAACCGCATCAGCTTTGGGGAATATGGCCTTGTGGCCCTAGAGCCCGCTTGGATTACCGCACGACAGATCGAGGCCAGCCGTCGGGTTATGAGCCGCTACGTTCGGCGGGGAGGCCAGATCTGGATCCGCATCTTTCCCGACAAGCCCGTTACCCGGAAGCCTGCCGAAACCCGCATGGGATCCGGCAAAGGCAACCCCGAGTACTGGGTTTGCGTCGTCAAGCCAGGCCGCGTCCTCTTTGAAATGGGGGGAGTTCCTGAAGCAACAGCCCGGGAGGCCATGCGCCTGGCCGCTCACAAGCTTCCCATCAAAGTTAAGTTTGTAACCAAAGCTGACTTTGAGAAGCCAGAACCTGCTCAGGAAGCAACTGCAGAATCTCCGGAAGTAGCAGCTAGCGCTAGCTAGAGGAGGAAAGTTACCATGCCCATGCCCAAAATTGCCGATGCACGCGCCCTATCAGACGAAGAATTGGCCCAAGAGATCTACGCCGTCAAAAAAGAGCTGTTCGAGTTGCGTCTGCAGCAAGCCACACGGCAGCTTACTCAACCCCACCTCATTCGCCTGCGCAAGCACAAGCTAGCTCAACTGCTGACCGTGGAGGCAGAGCGCAAACGTGGCAAATCCTTGCCCTCAACTCAGGTCAAGAAGGAGGAGTAATGCCTGCTCGCGAAAAGATTGGCGTTGTTGTCAGCAACAAGATGCAAAAGACGGTGGTTGTTGCCGTAGAAAACCGGGTTGCCCACCCAAAGTACGGCAAAATCGTCGTCAAAACCAAAAAGTTTAAAGCCCACGACGAGGAAAACCGCTGTCAAGAAGGGGATCTGGTGCGCATCGTCGAAACCCGTCCCCTCAGCCGTACCAAACGCTGGCGGGTGGTTGAGATCCTACGGGAGATGAAGAAGCTATGATTCAACAGCAAACCATGCTCACGGTAGCCGACAACACCGGCGCCCGCAAGCTCATGTGCATCCGCGTCCTGGGCAGCAGCGGCCGTCGCTATGCCAGCCTGGGCGATGTGATTGTTGGTGTTGTTAAAGAGGCTCTGCCCAACATGCCAGTTAAAAAATCCGATGTGGTCAGGGCCGTTGTCATCCGCACGGTGGACACGGTGCGCCGCCCTGATGGTACCTGCATCCGCTTTGACGACAACGCTGCCGTGATCATCAACAACGATGGCAACCCCCGGGGAACCCGCGTCTTTGGCCCTGTAGCCCGCGAGCTACGGGAGAAAAACTTTACCAAGATCATCTCGCTTGCGCCGGAGGTCCTGTAATGGTTCGCCCTCTTAAGCCCAGCCAAATCCGACGACTTCTCCGCCAACCTGGCGTTCGCAAGCACCGCAACAGTCTGCGCTATAAGATGCGCATCAAAAAAGGGGACTTCGTCCAGGTAATTTCGGGTGACGACAAAGGCAAAGTCGGCGAGGTGTTGCGGGTCTTTCCTGAACGCAACATGGTTTTGGTGGAAGGAGTTAACATCGTTACCTACCACCGCAAGCCCCAACGGGAAGGCGAAAAGGGCCGGATTGAGACCAAAGAAGCCCCCATCCACGCCTGCAAGGTGATGCTTTATTCCAAAAAGCACGAGGTTGCCAGCCGGGTCGGCTACCAAATTACCGCTGATGGCCGCAAAGTCCGCGTTCTCAAGAAAACCGGCGAGATCCTTGACTAGAGATTTCGAGAGCTCTGACCCAGCCCAGAGCAGGAAGGAGAACTTACCATGCCCCAACGTCTGCAAGTCCTCTACCACACGGTCATCGTTCCCAAGCTGCAAAAGGAGTTGGGCTACACCAACATCCACCAAGTGCCTCGCTTGGAGAAAATTGTCATCAACCGCGGCTTGGGAGAGGCCTCCCAAAATGCCAAGGCCCTGGAATCTTCCATTGCGGAAATTAGCGCCATTACTGGTCAACGCCCTGTAATTACCCGCGCCAAGAAGGCCATTGCCAGTTTTAAGATCCGCAAGGGCATGCCCGTTGGCCTGATGGTAACCCTGCGGCGGGAGCGGATGTATGCGTTCTTGGATCGCCTCATCAACCTGGCTTTGCCCCGCATTCGCGACTTCCGCGGCGTCAACCCCAAATCCTTTGACGGGCGCGGCAACTACACCCTCGGAATTCGCGAGCAACTGATCTTTCCCGAAGTCAACTACGACGCCGTTGACCAGATTCGAGGCATGGACATCTGCATTGTCACCACCGCTAGGACCGACGAAGAGGGCCGTGCCCTGCTTAGGGAGTTTGGCATGCCCTTTGCTTCTTAGGCTTACCCCTACCCACAATTCCCTCAACTATCTTCCCAGGAGCACTAACCCACCCATGGCCCACACCAACGACACGATTGCCGACATGCTCACCCGCATTCGCAATGCCACTATGGCTCGGCACGAATCGGTGGCGGTCCCGGCCACGCGCATGACCCGCAGCATTGCCCGCGTTCTCCACGAGGAAGGTTTTGTCAGCAGCTGGAAGGAGGAGGGAGAAGGGATCCAAGCGCGGATTGTGCTGCAGTTGAAGTACAAAGGCAAAGGCAAAGACCGCCGACCCATCATCAATGGCCTCAAGCGGGTAAGCCGGCCTGGCCTGCGGGTTTACTGCGGCCATAAAGAACTGCCCCGGGTGCTGGGAGGAATTGGAATTGCCATCATCTCCACCTCCAGCGGCATTATGACCGACCGGGAGGCTCGCAAGCGGGGCATCGGCGGCGAAGTGCTCTGCTACGTCTATTAAGGTTTCTCTGGTCAGGAGTGCCTCCATGTCTCGTATTGGCAGACGCCCCATTCCCCTTCCCCCCAAGGTTGAGGTTCACATCGAGGGTCAACAGATCTCGGTCAAAGGCCCGAAGGGGCAGCTACTGCGCACCTTGCCTCCCTTGATTGCCGTGCGTCAAGAAGACCAAAGACTCCTAGTCAGTCGGGTCAACGAGTCTCGTCCGGCCCGCCAGCTGCACGGCCTCTGCCGCACCTTGATTGCCAACATGGTCGATGGAGTATCCAAGGGATTTGAGCGCAGGCTGGAACTGGTGGGCGTGGGATACCGAGCTTCCACGCAGGGCAACAAGTTGATCCTAAACGTCGGCTACAGCCACCCCCTGGAGATCCCTTTCCCGCCCGGGATCCAAATTTCGGTAGAAGGCAACAACGTCATCGTGGTCTCGGGCATCGACAAAGAACTGGTGGGCAATACAGCAGCCCGCATTCGAGCTGTGCGTCCGCCCGAGCCCTACAAGGGCAAAGGGATCCGCTACCTCGGGGAACAAATCCGTCTCAAAGCAGGTAAGTCCGGCAAAGGGAAGAAATAGCCATGAAAATAAAAGCCAACCGCAAACTCACAACCCAACGCCGCCATCGCCGCATTCGCCGCAAGATTTCCGGTACTCCCGAGCGGCCCCGTTTGGCTGTGTTTCGATCCCACCGCCACATCTATGCTCAGGTGATCGACGATGTAGCCCAACGTACTCTGGTTTCTGCCTCCACCCTGGACAGAGAGCTGCGGGGAGCGTTCCAAGGGGTTGGCACAGCCACCCGAGAGGCTGCTGCAATTGTGGGGCGCGCGGTTGCTCAGCGAGCCCTCCAGGCAGGCATTTCTCGAGTCGTTTTCGACCGCGGCGGCAAGCTCTACCACGGACGGGTTCGGGCCCTGGCAGAAGCTGCCCGAGAAGCAGGCCTACAGTTCTAGTTTCTGAGAAAACGGCATATGGCTGAGCAAAAAGAACCTCGCAGAAGCAAAAAGAGCCGCGAAGAACAAACCGGCGAGTGGCAGGAGCGGGTTATCCAGATCCGACGCGTCTCCAAAGTGGTCAAGGGCGGCAAAAAGCTGAGCTTCCGCGCGGTGGTTGTAGTGGGCAACGAGCGTGGACAGGTGGGGGTTGGCGTGGGCAAAGCCAACGATGTGCTCGGAGCAGTGCGCAAGGGAGTAGTAGACGGCAAAAAGCACTTGATTGAGGTGCCCCTGACCAAGGGCTTGTCGGTACCCCACCCCATGCGAGGCTCTGGCGGTGCGGCTACCGTGTTGGTGATGCCGGCAGCTCCTGGCACAGGGATCATTGCTGGGGGGGCGGTGCGCGCCGTTCTAGAACTGGCAGGGGTGCGCAATGCCTTGGCCAAGCAGCTAGGCTCCAGAAACCCTCTCAACAACGCCCGTGCCACCATTGACGCCCTGCGGCGGATGCGCACCTTTGAACAGGTAGCTGAAGATAGAGGGATCGACGTGCGCCGCCTGTTTAGTCAGTAGGAGGTTAGTATGCGACTGGAAGATATTCGCCCCCAACCAGGCTCGAAGCGGCGGCGGCGGCGGCTGGGCCGTGGTATTGCTGCTGGTCAGGGAGGTTCCTGCGGCAGGGGAATGCGAGGCCAAAAAGCCCGCAGCGGAGGAGGCCCTCGACCAGGCTTTGAGGGAGGTCAGACACCCCTCTACCGGCGGTTGCCCAAGCTCAAGCATTTCCCCCGCTACGTACGTCGCCCGCAGTACACCCTGGTTAACCTGCGCGCTCTGGCAACCCTGCCTGCTGGCAGCGAGGTGACTCTAGAAAGCCTAATGGAGTTGGGGATCGTGACCACCAACGACGGCCCGCTGAAGATCTTAGGGGACGGGGAAGTGCGCGTGCCCCTGACCATCCGGGCTGCTGCCATTACTGCCTCGGCCAAAGCCAAAGTGGAGGCTGCCGGAGGCCGAGTGGAGATTGTGGGATCCCGGCCCGCTCGCTCCTAGGTTGGCGGCAATTTTGGTTTTGCCGACTTCCCCACCGGCAGCGTAGAGTGGTAAGGTAGCTCACCTGGCTCTTTGCTAAATCTATGGCTGACACACGAGGCTCTACTCCCTCCGCTCAAGAGACTTTCATGCAGATGGCGATGGCCTCGGGCCTGCGCAGCCGTCTGCTCCTGACCCTGGGCTTGTTGTTGTTGGTGCGGCTGGGCATCTATATTCCCATCCCCAGCATTGACCGAGTTCGCTTTGCTGCTGAGGCGGCCAACAGCCCAGTGTTTGGCTTTCTGGATATCTTCTCGGGGGGCGGCATTTCTGCCTTGGGGGTCTTTGCCCTCGGCATCCTGCCCTTCATCAACGCCTCGATTATCATGCAACTGCTGGTTTCAGCCATCCCAGCCTTGGAGAACCTGCAGAAAAACGAGGGGGAGCAGGGCCGGCGGCAGATTTCCCAGTACACCCGTTACGTCACCCTTCTCTGGGCCATCATCCAAGGCATTGGCATCTCCTTCTGGGTGCGGGAGTTTGCCAATACCAGCAACGAGCTGGCCTTTATGGCCTCTACCACCCTGGCGCTGGCAGCAGGCTCCATGTTTGTCATGTGGCTGGGGGAAATGATCACGGAGAAGGGGGTGGGCAGCGGGCCGTCGCTGTTGATCTTCGTTAACATTGTTGCCACGTTGCCGCGCGCCCTGGGTCAAACCATTAGCCTGGTTCGCGCCGACAGCAGCACGATTGGGGGTATCCTGGTGTTGACGGCTGTTTTCCTAGCCACCATTGTCGGCATTGTCTTTGTCCAGGAGGGCAGCCGCAAAATTCCCATCATCTACGCCAAGCGCCAGGTGGGCAACAAGCTGTTCCGCGAGCAGAAGAGCTACTTGCCCCTGCGGCTTAACCAGGGGGGGGTGATGCCAATCATCTTTGCCTACTCGGTGCTGTCTCTACCTTGGGCTTTGGCCCAGTATACGCAGAGCCCAGCCTTAATTCAGGTGGCCAACCTCCTCTCCCCTACCTCCTGGTTTTACATCCCCTTCTACTTCCTGCTCATTCTCTTCTTCAGCTACTTCTACGCTTCCTTGATTATCAATCCAGTAGAACTGGCCCAGAACTTGAAGAAACTGGGTGCCAGCATTCCAGGCGTGCGTCCTGGCAAGGCCACGGCTGAGTACATCGAAGGGATCCTCAACCGGCTGACACTGCTGGGGGCCTTGTTTTTGTGTGCGGTGGCCATTATTCCCACGACAGTAGAGCGGGCAACCGGCATTACCACTTTCCAAGGCTTGGGAGCCACCTCGCTGCTCATTTTGGTGGGGGTAGCCATTGAAACCTCCAAGCAAATCCAGACTTACGTTATTTCGCAGCGTTACGAAGGGATGGTCAAGCAGTAGTGCTGAGGCTAATCTTCTTGGGACCGCCAGGAGCAGGCAAGGGTACGCAGGCGGAGCGGCTGTCAGCCATCTACCACACACTCAAAATTTCTACAGGCGATCTGCTGCGGGCAGAGGTCAAAGCCCAGACTCCGCTGGGGCGGCAAGCCAAGGTGTACATGGATGCAGGGGAGCTAGTGCCCGACGAGGTATTGATTGGGATGGTCAGAGGCCAGTTGCAGCGGTCGCCGGAGCAAGGCTGGATCCTAGACGGCTTTCCCCGCACCTTGGCGCAGGCAGAGGCTCTGGAAGAGCTGCTGCAGGAGCTGAGGCAAGACTACGACCACGTCTTCAACCTAGAAGTGCCCGACGAGGTAGTAGTGGCGCGGCTGTTGGCTCGCGGCAAGGAGCAGGGGCGCAGCGACGATGCTGATGAGGCCGTCATCCTCAAACGCTTGCAGGTGTATCGGCAGCAAACCGCTCCCCTAATCGATTTTTACGAGGCTAAGGGCCGTTTGCGGCGGATTAACGGCAACCAGCCGATGGAAGTGGTCCAGCAGCACCTACAGGCCCTTTTGGAGAGCTGTAGGAGGACGGCATGACCAAGGCCAGCAAGCCGGGGCTGGGGTCTTCGCGGCGAGGCCTGCAGCTTGGTGAAATCAAATCTCGCCGGGAAGTGGAGAAGATGCGGCGGGCTGGGCGAGTGGTGGCCCAGGTGCTGCAGGAAATTGCCGAGCGCCTGGAGCCGGGCTGGACAACCGCAGACATCGATGCCTACGCTGAGCGGCGGGTAGCGGAGTTAAATGCCCTGCCCAGCTTCAAGGGCTACTACGGCTTTCCCGCCTGCGTCTGTGTCAGCATCAACCATGAAGTGGTGCATGGGATCCCCAGCCCCCGCAAAGTGGTGCAGCCAGGAGACATCGTCAAGGTGGACTTTGGCGCCATGGTGGAAGGCTGGCATGCGGATTCTTGCATCACCATTGGCCTAGAGCCCCTCAGCGATGCCGCCCGCGACCTCATCGACACAGCGGCCCAAGCCCTACAGGTAGGCATCGAGCACGTTCGCCATGGGGTCTGGCTGCAAGATGTCTCAGGTGCCATTGAAGACTATGTGCGGAGGCGGGGCTACTCCGTGGTGAGGCAGTACGTTGGCCATGGCGTGGGTCGCAACTTGCACGAAGAGCCGCAGTTTCCTCACTACCGCACCCCTGAGCTGCCCAATCCCAAGCTTCGCGCCGGCATGACGCTGGCCATTGAGCCAATGGTCACTGCGGGGGGAGAGGCCACGCGAGTGTTGCCGGATCGCTGGACGGTGGTAACAGTGGATGGCTCCTGGTCAGCCCAGTTTGAGCACACCATTCTGGTTACCGAGGCCGGCGCTGAGATTTTGACAGATCGCACCCCCTTTCAGTCCTAGAGAGTTCCCCCATGAAGGACTGCAACAGCTAGGATAGAAGAGGTGGAGTATTGTTTCGGCTCTTAACCCCCTCTTAACAGGAGAGGGGAGGGCCATAGAGTTGCGTTGTCTGAGAAGGAGGGCTACTTGGCTAAGGAAGACGCTATTGAAGTGGAAGGGGTAGTTACGGAATCCCTACCCAATGCCATGTTCCGGGTGGACCTGGACAATGGCTTTAACGTTCTCGCCCACATCTCGGGCAAGATCCGCCGCAACTACATCAAGATCCTGCCCGGCGACCGGGTAAAGGTGGAGCTCAGCCCCTATGACCTCAACAAGGGGCGGATTACCTACCGCCTTAAGAAAAATGAGTAGGTGTTTTCCAGATCCTGCTGGGGCGGGTGAGAAGGAAGCGCGAGGGGGCAGTCATCTCCACAAACCCCTCGCTTTGCTTATGTGCATCCAGGGCAGTTTGCCTGGGGGTTGCTGAAGCCCAGCCCACTGCTAGGTAAGGTGGGTACCCACTCGGCCGCTCAAGCTGGTTCTCCAGCATTCTCTTCCCAGGGATCGCTATCCCTGGAGGGAGGGGGAGCTGGCTCAGGAGAAGGAGGGGAAGTTTCTTCTTGGGGATACTCCTGTTCCCACGCCGGTTGTTCAGAGACAGGAGAGGACGCGGGCCGAGGGGGTGGGGGTTCAGGCTCTGCTTCGGCGTAGACGTCCTCTTCCTCCGTCTCTTCCGCTGCGTATTCCTCGGCGTAGGCTTCCTCGTAGCGTTCCTCCGCCTCAGCCTCAGCGGTAGACCTAGGCAGGGCAGGGGCAGGGGCGCCTGCAGCTAGCCAGGGGGGCTTGCCTAGCCCCAGGGTCTCCAAGATTCCTTTGGCCAGTTGGGTCAAGCGGGTCTCAGCGCCATCAGCCACAATGAGGCGATCGCCGCCTACGGAGACGATCTCATCAGCAGGAAGCAGATAAGTGCTGAGGATAAAGCCAGGCAAAAAGGTGAGGCCAAGGCTGGAGAGGATTAAGCCACTGATTAGACCAGAGACAGAGTTAAACTCAAAGTCCTTAACCTTACCGAGGCGGATCCCTTCTTCCGTTACCACTTCGCTGCCGACTACCCGGCTGAGACCCTCCAAATTCAAGTCTTCGAAGACTTCATCGCTGGGGACGAGGATAGCGTCTTGCCCTAGGGCTGTGACCTGCTGCAGCTCTAGTAAACGGGGCGATCCAGCAAAGGCTCTTTCCAGCACCCCCAGCACCAGGACCTGCCTAGCTTCCAGATCTGCCCAAACTTCGCTAACCACTCCGAGCCGGGCCCCATTGGCTTGGCTAATCACCTGCGTTCCCAGAACCTGTGACCGCCGACGAACCTCTGGTCGTGCTAGCGCAACAGATCCTTTCTCCGTTGTCATGGTGGTTTCCCCGTCGTAAGTCGAAGTGTTGGCGTGAGTGGGCTGGTCAGCCGGCCCCAGGCATCAAAATCCAATAGTACCACTGCCCGTCTCTTCTCTAGCGGGCTGCCGGGATCGGATCCCGGCCAATTTGCTTGCTCCAGGCTAAAAACCGCTCTGTCATGCCCTGGAGGGAATAGTGCTGTTCTGCGCGGTGTCGGCAGCGGCTGCGGTCGATGCAATCCAAGTGTTCTACGGCCCTTGCTAAGGCCGCCACATCGTCCGGCTCTACCACCCAGCCAGTTTCTCCATCGCTGACAATTTCCGCCGGCCCGCCGCGACGGTAGGTGATCACGGGCACACCGCACGCCAAAGCTTCCACCGCCACCAGGCCAAAGGCTTCCACCCACTTGGGGGTCATGATCAAGGCCGAGCATTGGCCCAAGAGCCGCTGCAGCTGGGAGGTGGGCAAAAACCCCCGGTAGTCCAATTGAGCCCGTGGGTACTGTTCCCGAATCTGCTGCCAGTAGGCCGGGTCTTGCAGGTGGCCCAGGATCAGCACTGGCCTTCCCGTCTTCTCCGCCAGGGCGGCGCAGTCTTCCAGGCCCTTTTCCGGGGCAATGCGGCCAATCCAACACAGGGATCCGTTCCCCTTGGGCACAAACTCGTAGCGGCTGAGGTCGACGCCACAGGGCAAATAGACAAAGGGATCCCGGCCTGCCGACATCTGGGCGCGGGCAAAGGCAAAAGTCTGGGCTTGGGCTCGCGAGTGCACCGCCAGCCGACCTGGGTAGCGATGGGCAATGTGCTCCAGGACCTGATCCACAGCATCGCTAAGGGATCCCATGCTGAGGATATGGGCCACCGGTGTGCGGAAAAAATCGGTCAGGTAGAACGAGAGCCAGTCGTAGCTCCAGTTCACGATAAGCTCAAACTGCTCCTGCAGTTGGGCAGCTCGCTGCCACAGGTTGGCCACCAGAGAAGGGGTGGAAAAACAGACCGGCTGGTCGCGGCGCTGGCTCTGGGCATAGGGCGGGGGGAGGCCTGGGACGGTCTCGATAACTCCCTCCGGCAAGTCAGCACTGTGGGATCCCTCAGGCGCTAGCACGCGCACTTGGGCCCCTCTCTCAAGCAGGCTACGCGCCAAGTTGACAAGGTTGAGCTCCACCCCACCGCCCGCCCCCGACCCAAGAGGCCCAACGGGGGTGGAAACAAACAGGAAGCAGTGAGGACGACCCATGCAGCCTTCCGGCCCAACCCCTTGCTGAGCTGGGTTAATCCCTGAGGGGGGGATCAGGTTCTAGACACGAAGATTTCCTCTTTCTCGACCTTAACCTTGTAGGCAGTTAGGTCGGCATCGGCTGGGCCGCGAATACGGCTGCCATCAGCAGCAAAAGCTGAGCCATGGCAGGAGCAGACGAAGTTCTTGCCCCGCCAGTCCACCTCGCAGCCAGCGTGGGGACAGGTTGCGTCCAGAGCCAGTACCGAGTCCGCTTTTTTGGGATCCTTGACCAGCCACAGCGTGGCAGTGTTGTTGCCGAAGGCGTTTTTCACCTTGAGGGGACCTTTCACCAGATCAGCAAGGGTTGCAACCTTTACAAATTTCGGCTCAGCAGCCCTGGGACTGGCAGGGGCGCCCTGCGCAAGGGCCCGGTCGAAACGGCGCCGCGTCAAAGCAGGCAGCAGGCCCACTAGCGCGCCCAAGCCAAGCGCTATCCAGCGCAGAAAACCACGACGGTTGCTATACATGGCCACTAGATCCTCAAGACAAAGCGAAGCGTCAGCCAGGAACCTTCCCAAGGGGGTGCCAGCAGGCCACCTTCCAATTATGGCTTCAGCCAGCGCAAACCGCACTTTTGCAGGCTCTGCAAATCGCCGTGTGCGCGGCCCGCGGCTGTGTCCTGCCTTTGGGGAGGGCATGAGGTCGTTAACCAAAGCGCGAAATTGACATTCTCCCTGCCCTAAAGGACAGGGATTCTTTCTCAGACAGCAGGATGAATCCTGCCGGCTGAGCTACAAAGCGCTCCGCGCCGCTGTAGGCGAAAGAGCATGAGGTTTGAACCTCGGCCCTATGGGGGATGCCACAACCCCAACTACTGGGCCGGAGCCCAGATACGTTTGACTGCACGCTGCACTCTTCTTATGTATGAATGGATGGAGCGACTGTTGCAGTCTAGCAAAAGCCGCCCTAAAGGGCGGGGCTTGTACCCAGTTTTCTTGGTCAACCTCTAGTGGCCTTTGGGATGCCCCCGAAGGTGTTGGCGGCGTTCCTCATATTCTGCGCGGGTGAGCAGGCCCTGCTTCCACTGGATCTCCAACTGCTGCTCGGGATCCCGGACTTCCCGACTTTTCGCACTGGTCCATTCCAGCTCGAGGAGATCCCGGTTGAAGCGGAAATCGAAGTCCTCATTGGTCATGGTGAGCAACCACAGGCCCTCCAGCAAGCAGAGAGCCCGCAGCCCATAGCTGAGGATCTGCAGGGGAAGAGAGGGAACCCACACCATCAGCCCCACCAGCAAGTACACCCACCCCCAGCGCTTGTGGCCCATGTAGAAGCGCTGCAATCCCGGGATCACCACCCCCAGCACTGCCAACCAACCGGCTGCCTCGCGAACCAGCCGCTGGCGTGGCGGTGGGGGCGCCTCTCGGCCCTCGGCCATGCTCTGCCCTACCTACACCTGCCACCAGGCTAGCGCAGTTTCCAAGTCCTTGGCAGAGGGAGAGAGAACCCAAGCTCCAAGCGCCTTCCGCCTATACTTGATGGGGGCAGATGGAAAGCAAAAAATGGCGGAGCGGGAGCTAGCGGTGGCGATCCTGGCAGCGGGCAAGGGCACCCGCATGCGGTCGCAATTGCCCAAGGTTCTGCACAAGCTGGGATCCTTGTCTTTGATCGAGCGGCTGCTGCGCACAGTGCTGTCTCTGGAGCCCCAGCGCTGTCTGGTGATCGTGGGCTACCAACAGGAGCAGGTGCGACAGACTCTGCGAGAGTATCCCGTCGAGTTTGTAGAGCAGGCCCAGCAGTTGGGCACCGGACATGCGGTGCAGCAGCTTTTGCCTGTTCTAGGCGACTTTCAGGGGGATCTGCTGGTGGTCAACGGGGATGTGCCTCTGTTGCGGGTGGAAACCCTGCAGGCCCTGCTAGAACGCCACCGCCAAGTCCAGCCGGATGTGACGTTGCTCTCGGCTCAGGTGGCGGATCCCTATGGCTATGGGCGGGTGTTTTGCGACGCCCAGCAGCGAATCCTGGAGCTGGTGGAAGAGCGCGACTGCACCCCGGCCCAGCGGCAAAATCGCCGCGTCAACAGTGGCGTCTACTGTTTCCATTGGCCGGCCCTGGCACGGGTGCTGCCGAGTTTAGGGCGGAACAACGCCCAGCAGGAGTACTATCTCACCGACGCAGTTAAACTGCTGGAGAAAGCCATCGCCCTGGACGCTGAGGATCCGCGGGAAATCGTCGGCATCAACGACCGCCGCCAGTTGGCCCAGGCCCACCAGATTCTTCAAGAGCGCCTCAAAGAGGCCTGGATGGAGGCGGGGGTGACTTTTGTGGATCCCGACAGCGTCAGCCTGGAAGAGACGGTGGAATTGGCCCCCGATGTGGTGATCGAGCCCCAAACCCATCTGCGAGGACCCTGCCGCATTGGGCCGCGCACCCGTCTGGGGCCGGGCAGTTGGATTGAGTCCAGCACCATCGGCTCCGATTGCCACATCCTCTACTCGGTGGTCAGCCACAGCCAGATCGGCAACCACGTCTGGGTAGGGCCCTACGCCCACATCCGCCCCAACAGCTGCATTGGCGACGGCTGCCGCATCGGCAACTTTGTGGAAGTCAAAAACACCCAGATTGGATCCCACACCAATGCTGCCCACCTGGCGTATCTAGGCGACGCCAAGCTGGGATCCCAGGTCAACATCGGCGCCGGCACGGTTATTGCCAACTACGACGGCCAGCAGAAGCACTTCACGGAAATCGGCGATCGCAGCAAGACAGGGGCCAACTCGGTACTGGTGGCTCCCCTCAAGATAGGATCCGATGTCACCATCGCCGCCGGTTCCACCATCCCTGCCCGCTACCCTGTGCCCGACGACTGCCTGGTGATCGCCCGCGCTTACCCGGTGGTCAAGCCGGGCTGGCGACCAGGGATCTCCGCTGCTAGCCGCCCCCAGCCTCTACCCCCAGGATCCCTGCGCATCTACCCCTTGCGCCTCTTGCCCGGACAAGACCTGAAGCAGGAGCTGGAGCGCTTTGCCCGCCAACAGCCCCTGCAGGCAGGCTTTGTTCTCAGCGCCGTTGGCAGCCTCCGCCAAGCCACCCTGCGCCTGGCCGACCAAACCGAGGATTGCCTGCTGGCCGAGCCCCTGGAGATCCTGTCCCTGAGCGGATCCCTCTGCCCGGACGGCGTCCATCTTCACCTTGCCGTTGCCAATGCCCAGGGCCGAACTTGGGGAGGGCACCTGCGCCCTGGCTGCCTCATCTACACCACTGCCGAAATTGTCCTCGCCGACAGCCTGGAGTATCGCTTCTCCCGCCAACTGGATCCAGCCACCGGCTACTTGGAGCTGCACATCGAAAAGGTGGCCAAGCAGCCGCTCCAGGCAGCGGAAGACACCTAAGCAGCGAGTATATTGGCTAACATAGCCTTAGGTCAGGACCACCCTGACTAGCCCTAGGGGTTGCTGGCACAAGCTGAGAAGGGGGGTATTCCCTATGCCCCGAGTGAGCACTGCCGAGGAGCTACTGGCAAGCTACGCTGCTGGCGAGCGCAACTTCCAAGAATCCAACCTGGTGGGCGTAGACTTGGTGCGCGCCATGCTGCAGGGGGCAAACCTGAGAGGGGCCAACCTCTCCTTTGGCAAGCTGAGTGGAATTAACTTGCAGGAAGCCGATTTGCGGGGAGCCGATCTCAGCTCCGCCAACCTCATAGGGGCAAACCTGCGCGGCGCCAACCTCTGGGAAGCCAACTTGATCGGCGCTGACCTTAGCTTTGCCGACCTGCGGGAGGCCAATCTCCATGGAGCCTACCTCTGGGAGGCCAAGCTAACCCGCGCCCAACTGCAGGGATCTGACCTGAGCGCAGCCAAGTTGGGGGGAGCGGTGCTGATTGGCGCTGACCTGAGCGGAGCCATCCTACCCGATGGCACAGTACAGCCCTGGTCTGCTCCCTCGGCAAACAAGGCAGAATAGAACCGGTGCAAGCGGCTTTCCTATGTTTTTGCTATTTAACCTGCTCTTGACTCTGCTGCTGGCTTTGGGAGTGGCAGTCCTAGCTGGCCAAAACCCGACCTTGCGGACAGTGCAGTTTCTGCTGTGGCGCTCGGTGGAGCTGCCCTTGGGATTGCTCATCGCCGCCGCCATTGGCCTAGGCCTGCTGACCGTGGGGCTGGGCTCTTTTCTCTGGCCTGAACGCAGTTTTTCCCTTGTCGCCCGCCAGTTGCAGGAACGGCTGCAGCAACTGGAAACGCAGGAGCAGCCGCCTGCCTAGGGCGTCCCGCTGCTGGAATGGCCCGCACCCCCAAGAGAGGACGTAAGCTGAGAGAGTGTTCTCAGCAGTGCCTAGCCGAGGTGACAGCCATGCCTCATTCAGATCCGCGCGCCCTGCGCAAAGCCCTGCGCAGCTCCAGCACCTACTTTGCTAAAGGATTCGAAGAGTACAAGGATCAGGCCCAACGAGAGCTGCAGACTACTTACAAAAGCCGCCTAGTGGAGCAGATTCGCGCCCAGTCTTACCGCTATCAGCGGGGGGATATCACCATCCATCTAGCCAAAGCGTTTGGCTTTTGCTGGGGAGTGGAGCGGGCGCTAGAGTATGCCTACGAAGCTCGGCACCGCTTTCCCGATCGCCAAATCTGGATCACCAACGAGATCATCCACAACCCCCTGGTCAACCGGCACTTGCAGGAGATGGGGATCCGCTTCGTGGAGAAAGGCCCAGACGGCAAGAAAGACTTTTCCCAAATCCGGCCGGAAGATGTGGTCATTTGGCCCGCCTTTGGGGCAAGTGTCTCGGAAATGGAGTTTTTCCGCTCCCAGGGCAACGAGATTGTCGATACCACCTGTCCCTGGGTCTCTCGCGTTTGGAACCAGGTGGACAAGCACCGGGCTGCCCAGTTTACCTCCATCATCCACGGCAAGTACGACCACGAAGAGACCGTGGCCACCAGCTCCTTTGCTGAAAAATATCTGGTGGTGCTGAACCTAGAAGAAGCCGAATGGGTTGCCCGCTACATCTTAGAAGGCGGGGACCCAGAAGAGTTTCGGCGGCGCTTTGGCAAGGCTACCTCCCCCAACTTTGATCCGGATCGAGATCTGGAGCGGATTGGCATCGCCAACCAGACGACGATGCTCGAGGAGGAAACCCGTGCCATAGCCAAGCTGTTTGAGATCACGATGCTGCGCAAGTATGGCCCCCAGGAGCTGGACAAGCACTTCATGAGCTTCAACACCATCTGCAACGCCACCCAAGAGCGGCAGGACGCCATGTTTGAGCTGCTGGAGCGGCCTTTGGATGTCGTGGTGGTTATTGGCGGGTTCAATTCCTCCAATACGACCCACCTGCAGGAAATTGCCCTCTCGAAAGGGCTGCCCTCTTACCATATTGACGGCCCCGACTGCATCCAACCGCCCAACCGCATCCGCCACAAGCCCCTCCACCAAGACCCAATCGTTACAGAAGGGTGGCTGCCCGACGGGCCAGTGCAGATTGGTATTACCTCCGGTGCCTCTACCCCCGACCGCGTTGTGGAGGAGGTGATCCTGCGCATCTTTGCCCTGCGCGAACAGCAGCAGACCCCTCCGCAGGGATCCCTTCCCCTTGGCTTCTAGAAGGCGTGCTCACCACTCTTTTTCAGGTCTACCTCCCCCTGCTGGGCTGGACGCTGCTGGGGTTTGTCCTGCAGAGAGGGCTACCTCCCCCCTGGCGCCATTGGCTAAATCCCCAAGCGCTGGGCCGCTTCATGTTTTGGGTGGGGGTTCCCCTGGGCACCCTTGGGTTTATGCAGACGGCGGACCTCTCTGGCCAGCTCTGGGCGGCCCCTTTGGTCTGCTGGCTGGCCACAGGGCTAGGGTATGCCCTGGCCAGTGCCTGGCTGCAGTGGCAGCACCACACCTGGCAGGGGAAGAAAGAGTGGGATCCCTGGCTTTGGAGCAGAGCCCGGCGAGGCAGCTTTTACCTAACAGCCACCCTGGGAAATACGGGTTATTTGGGCTACCCCATCTGCTTGGCGGTGGGCGGGAGCGCCTACTTTGGCTGGGCTTTGTTTTACGACCTGTTGGGCACCCTCTTGACCGCCTACGGTCTGGGAGTCTGGGTTGCCAGCCGCTACAGCGCTTCCTTCACCCCTCCCTGGCAAGCCACGCTCCGCGTCCTAAGCAGTCCCACTCTCTGGTCTTTCTTTGTCGGCCTGGCAATGGCTCGCTACCCTCTGCCAGAATGGCTAGCCCAAGGGCTCACTGCCTTTGCCTGGAGCACGATTCCCCTGAGCTTAATCCTTTTGGGCATACGGCTAGCCCAGGTGCCGCACTGGGGATCCCTTCGCCCCGCCGCCGTGGCCCTCTTCATCAAACTTGTTGCCGTTCCCCTTTTGGTGGGCTTGGGGTTAGCCTTGACTCCCTATCCTCCTTTGGCCAAGCTGGTGCTGGTCTTGCAGACGGGTATGCCCCCTGCCGTTGCCACCCTGGTGCTTGTGGAAGAATACGACTTGGATCGCGAGCTAACGGCAACAACTCTAGCCGTAGGCTACGTGGCAGCCTTGCTGACTTTGCCGTTCTGGTTGCTGCTGTGGGGATCCTAGTAGGCCAAGTGAGACAGAGCCTGCTCCAGGTAACGATGCACTAGGCGATCCAACTCAGCCTCCTCCTTGGGCAACTCCTGCCCCTCCAGCCATCCCTGGAAGCCTGAGCTTTCCACGATGGCCTGCCGCAACGACTTCCAAACTGCTTGCAGGTGCGGTGCTGGATTGGGGCTGAGAGCAGGACTGGTCATGATCCCCGCCAAACAAGGTTAGCGCTAATCCTAGGATAGCCCAGATCCGGCTTGGCTTTGGTTAAACAATTGGCTGGGCTGCTGGATGCGCAGAGTTGGCCCCAAGGCATTGAGAAGGGCAACGCCGTAGCTGCGGGCAATGATGCGGCTATCCAGAATCGCCACCCAACGTTGGGGCAAGCCAGTGGCCTCAGCTACTTCGGATCCCTGCCGCAAGGGAGCGACGGCTCGCTGCAGTTGACTGGCTGCCACCGGCAAAAGGTATTGGCGAAACCAGTCCTGCCGACTGCGCTGCAGATACTGCACTCGCGCGGCCACCCTGGGATCTTCCATCGAGGGAAACGGCAGGGTGGCAATGGCCAGCAGCTCCGGGCAAGGTAGGCTAGCCTTGTGCTGCAGCCAGTAGGACCAGTCGCAGACCAAGATGCCCTTTTCTCCTCGAAAGGGGCTATTCACCCGTACCCGCGAGCCAAACTCAGCGGCCAAAGCAGCTCCGACCTGCACCTGGAGGGGTTGATCCGAAACCAGCACCACCACAAAGCCCTGCGCCTTTGCAATCAGGCTCTTTAGCTCCTGCAGCAAGTGTTCCCGGAACAGAGGACTGTTGGGCAAGGGCAGCCACGGCAAATAGAGAGCCAAACTGGGCAGGGGCTCCCCCCCGGAGCGGATCCATTCTTCGCCTGAGCTAAAGCGTAGGGGCGTCAAATCCGGTAAGCCTAAGCGCCAGCGATAGCTTTCTGCCTGCCGATCCAAATCCAGCGCCTCGCCGATAATTACCACGGGTTGGGTAGCCCAGATGGGCGCTAGCCATTCGTGCAAAGCCACCGGGCTGTGGTAAAGCGTGAGGCGGCCGGTCTCGCGATTGGTTTCCGCCCACCAGACCCAGCGGGAAGCGGGATCCCCTTCGGCCCCAAGCCGCCGGCGGAGCTGATCCCAAGGATCCGGCAGCCAGCCGCGGTAGCCGGCCACCAGGGACAGCGCTACTTCCAGGTGAACCTGTTCGTCTGCCTGAACTAAGCAGCGGGAAAGGGGCCGTCGCAAAAGCTGTAGAGCCAACTGAACCTGGGCCTGGGAGATTCGCTCAGCCTCAGCAGGAAAGATCTGCCGCAGTTGCTGCCAGTGGTTGGCTTCGATGGTTAGGGTCAGCGCTTGGTAGGCCCACTCCTCCAGGTCTTCGGCGCCGTCCAAGATCAACGGGATCCCGGTTGGCATCTCTGCTCCCCTCAAGCGCGCCTGCAGCCAATCCAGGGGATCGACCAACAGCAGCCCCTGAAAGTCGGCATCTGGCCAGCGATCCTTTTGCAAAACCGGTTTGTGCAACTGCAAAGTCTGCTGCAGCCAGGGGATCTCCTCCCCCAGAATTTGCGCCTGCACAGGCACCGGGGCACACAGCAAGGTACCATGGGGCCACATCAAAGCCGGCAGCAGATAGCTGAGGCGGTGCTGACCCCCGCTCGGCACCTGGATCAAGGTGCTGCGCCCCAGCCGCAATCCCCGGGCCACCATGCGGGCCATCGTCAACTGATGGGGCCACCCGGCATCGGGAAGCTGCCGCAAGAGCTGGCGCAACTGTTGGTGGACTTCAACCTCGATCACAGGGATCCGCCACAGACGCTCAGGTGAACTAGCCTATTCTAAGGTGGGGAAGAAAACCAAACGACACCTCTGGGGTGAGCGATGTCGGGTGTTTCTGAGGTTCCCACGCCCTCGTCCCTGCTTGGAGCCGCCCAGGCGGGATCCCTGCTTTTGGATCGCTCTGGGTGGGGCCGCTTGCGGATACAGGGCTCCGCCGCCCTGGATTACTTGCACAGCCAGAGCACTCAGGATCTCAAGGCTCTTAAACCTGGCCAGGGGGCAGATACCGTGTTTGTTACCCCCACAGCAGGGATCATAGACCTGGCGACGGTCTACGTGGAAGAGGAGGCCTGCTGGATTTGGACTTCGCCGCAGCGACGTCGCCTCTTACTGCAGAGCTTGGGACGCCTGTTGCCCTTCGTGCGCGGGGCCCAAATAGCTGATGCAACCGACCAGACTTTTGCCTTTGGGTTAATTGGCCCGCAGAGCCAGCGCCTCCTCGAGAAGGTAGTGACCTCAGAAGGGATCCCGACAAAGCTATACGAGCACCGCCAGGTGGAGATTCAAGGGATCCCTGTCCATTTGGCTTGTGGCAGCGGCCTTGCCCAGCCGGGATTTACCCTCTGGGGGGCCAGCGAACACAAAGCCGCCCTTGCTAGCTGCCTGCAGCAAGCTGGAGCGGAGCTGGCCTCAGCCGAACTTTGGGAAGCCCTGCGCCTGGAGGCCGGTCGCCCTGCTGCTGACCACGAGCTGACCCCCGACTACAACCCTCTGGAAGCCGGCCTATGGCACGCCGTTTCCCTCTCCAAGGGGTGCTACATTGGCCAGGAAGTCTTGGCCAAGCAGGTAACCTATAGGCGCATTCGCCAAACCCTCTGGGGGATCCGCCTCCAGGGCGAGGCCCAGCCTGGTGCCGAGATTGTGCGCCAAGGGGAAAAGATCGGTGTGCTAACCAGCGCTGGCTCCACCTCCCAAGGCTACTGGGGCTTGGGCTATGTGCGCACCAAATTCGCGCCCGCCGAAGGATGGGAGGTGGAGGTTGGTTCAACAACCGGCCTCCTCACCCGCCCGCCCTTTTTAAGCTTTCCTCCCGTTGTTTGAGCTAGAGATCGAAATGGCGGCGAAAGCGGGGATCCCACCTGTCCTTTTTGCGCTGATTACAGAGTTTGCACAGCGTTTGCAAGTTGCTGATGTCGTTGCTGCCGCCCTGGGCAAGGGGAATGATGTGATCGACCTGAAGCTGCACCTCTGGAGGCGACTTGCCGCAACTGCGACAGCGGAAGCCATCCCTTTGGAAGACGTACTCCCGCACAGCTGGCGGGATGAGGATGCGCTGGTTCCTTTTCGTTTCCCTCATAGCGGGTCAAATCTAAGTAGCTCGCAAGTCGTCTA
>NZ_JANSHI010000007.1:96839-130261 GCF_047461615.1 Synechococcus sp. W65.1
AGCCTTACTCTACCGGCTTGCCAACCCTTACTGCCTGGCAGCAAGAGATGACAATTAATCCCTTCACCAAACCAGTCAGCTTCTTCCAGCTTAGCTCTTCTTTTTTGGTTAGGGCTTCTTGGGCCGCTCCCACCAAGCCAGCAACCCTAAAAGTTTCTCGCCTGGAGACAATCCCTTTTGGGTACTGACCTAGAGGCATCACCCTAAATCCCACACTTCTAGCTGGGGATCCAAAAACAGGCCTCTCTATCTCAGGTCATCAAGTTAGATCGTCAAGGATACCATCTAACTCTGCAAAGCTCTCCGCTGAAGATGCAGTGCTTGCAGGAGCAGACACTTGATCTGTGTTTCTCTCGCTTGAGCTTTCCGAAATCTCAGTCGACTCTACAGTGGCAGAGGAATCAGGGAGAAGAATCAAGGGCAGCATCTCACGATTGAGGCCCAAAGCTTGCATGCAGAGGTTAATCCCAGAGGCAGCTCGGTTGTATTTGTCTATGTTTGCCTCCAATTCTTGCAGACGCTGCTGGTTAAGGGCAATTTTTTCTTCGGCCTCTTTTCTCAAAGTTGCCTCCATAAACTGCTTCGCCTCAGGGTACTTTTGCAAAATCTCATCAGCTATCTGCCTAGCAACCGGCAACAGCTGAGTCTTGAGAGTGTTGTTGGTTTCCTGACGGAAGTTAGAGCGTATTGTCTGGCCAACTTTTGGCTCAAAGTCAAGCTTGAGTAACTGCCGGATTCCAGGCTCAGCGTCTCGAATAGCAGAAATGTCGTAGGATTGGGCAGTTTGCTTCAAAACTTCGCGAAACTGGTAAATTGAGAAAGTACCCTCGTCATAGAAGCGAGGACTCTCTCTCAAGTACCGGTCACACTCTTTTCGAGCACCGCTGACCAGGGAGGTGCAAACTTTGTCCTTAACCTCTAGGAGCTTCTTCTCTATTTCCCCATCATACCCGAGCAGACGGAGTAGCTGCTTGTAGTAATCTGAGCTACGCACTCGATCGATAAGCCGGCGGAAAGAGTTCTCCACAACTGTAATGGCGGATTCAACTAGTATATCCTCTAGGTGGTTCGAGAGATAGTAGAAGGCCTCAACCAAGACAGCTAGAAATGGGGCTGTGGAGTTACGCTGATGAATACGAACAGCTTGGCTATAGGTGCCATCCACGGAGAAGGTGTCTAGAAGTTCATCCAGCCTACGCACCATCTTGGCTTGCAACTTGCGAAAATCAGATTCAAAGTCTTTATCCATGCCGTTAATAATTTCGTTAACCATAGTTTCAATGTGGTCATAAAAGTCTTTTCCTATCTTGTTTAGCTGCTGGTTGATAAGCGTTAGCTCATACTCAATCATGCCACTGACTTCCCTAGGCTGACTGTCTAATTCCCTGTAGAGATCAAGATAAGACTTTCTAAGCTCAACACAAAGGGGCCGCAAGTCATTAGCAAGGTCTAGAAACAACTGCGGACGCTTTTCTTCTGTTAGATAACGAGTAATCCCACTACGAAACTCTTCTATGCCGCTATCCTCGATCATGTAATCAACCAAAGGCATGCCCCACTCGCTGAGGATTCGGACATAGTTATCTATAGGCGTTTCGTAGCCATGCACTAGAGGGCGAAAGGGAGTGCCAATCAGTCTTCCCGAGCTACAGTACTTGACAAACTCCATGACAAACTGAGGAGTCTGTTCCTTACTGCCCAGTTCCCTTATACTTTCTGAGAAGATCGTGTCTAAGCCAAATCTGTTCCCTCGGCTGGTTCCCTTGATCTGTGAGCAGTAGAAGCCAAGCAGGGCACTTGTCTTGAATATACGGGCTCCACGGAATTGCTGATCAATAATGATTTCTAGTCGCTGCCTTAGCTGCGGGTTGTACCAGGTTTCATCAATGCGGTTAAACACATAAAAAACTCGGTCTCGAATGCTGCTATTACTCTGGATGCGCTCAATAAGTTCTGTTTCCTCCTTAGTTAGCTCGCCAGTTGAGGCGCATTTGAGGACACAGACAACTGCGGAAGTATCCGGGTGAGCAATTTTTTGATATGTACGTTCAGCGTCTGCTCTAACTGGTGCATCAATACCAGGAGTATCGACGATAACATTTCCGTCCTTTAGTAGAGGATGATGACAGTAGTACTCGATCTTCCGCAAAACCGCACTGTTGGCACCTCGACGGGCAAAACTTGCAGCTTCTTTTAGGTTGCCTAAGTTAAGCTGCTCCATAGAGAATACTCCGTTTTCAGTTGGGTAGATCCTGACACGGTTTTGCTGAAAACCTTCAATCAACAAGCGCAGCGCATCTGCCTGCTTTGCCCGCTCTGACTTGCTCTTGCCACCTTCTTGTTGAACAATGGCCTCAGCTTGCTCCTTGAGGCGACTGAGTGTAGCCTCCTCTAAGCCGTTGCCACTAGGGAGCGCTAAGCCTAGGCGACCGCAAAAAGCAGCCATTTGTTCCTGCACCTGCTGCTCGCTGAGGAAGGTCAGCACTACTCTTTCGGCATCAGGTTCTGCATAGGAGATGTAGCACTCGGTTCCTGTGGCGTGTCCCTCAGCGCTGTAGAGAAGCTCCCTTTCCAGTAAGGCATTGATTAACATCGATTTGCCAGCACTGAAGGCACCAGCAAACACAATCTCAAAGGTTGGAGAAATTGCTTTGCTCAGTGAAGCCTGAACCCGCTTTGTGTCTTGCTTACTTGAAAGCGTGGGATCCTGCTGCCAGAGGTTGAGAATGGCTTCAACTTGTTCTCTTAAGTTCTCACACTGGGGTGGGAGCTGCATGGTCATAGCGGGAACCTCCGAAAAGCTGGGAAGATTATAACCCGCTAGGCCTTGAGGTGAAGGCTTTCACGCTACTTTTTTCCGGTGAGACACTCACCCCACGCTCGACGGCTGACGGAGGCGTTCTTGCAGTGCGGGACCTAGCCTGCTACGGCAAAAAGCTCACTCCACTCCCACCTGGGAACACCAGGCTTAGCGATGATCTCGAAGATGCGGTCTTTCGCCGCCGGCTGAAATAAGCTTTCAACAGCCACTTGGGCTACTTTGGTGCGAGGAATGCTGCCCTCAAATAGAGTGTCTGGTGGAGAGAGGACAATGCCATCCTCGTTGTCTTGGTTCTTCAGGCCCCCTGGCCGAATGATGGTGTAGGTGAGGCCGCTTTTTTGCAAGTACTCTTCGGCTTGCTTTTTCCACACCAAAATTAGCCAAAACAAATTGAGGGGGTGGAACAGCCGAGAAACACACAGGGAGGAAATTAAAACAAAGTGCTGGATCCCTTTGGCTTTGGCTACATCCACTAAGTTTTTGGTGCCCACATAGTCCACTCGGTAGGGCTGCAAGGGATCCCAACTGGGCCTGGCTCCCGTAGCACAGAGCACCACCGTGCATCCCTCCATACCAGCCTCCAGCGTGGTCGGATCCAGCACGTCTCCCACCACCACTTCCGCTTTGGGGGGCAGAACCTGAGCGGCCAACTCGCGGCTGCGCACCAACGCCCGTACCGGGATGCCGCGATCCACTAGCTCTTTGACAATACGCCGCCCCGTTTCTCCCGTAGCCCCTGCAACAAAAGCTTTCATCCTTTCCCTGCCAAGCTGCTCTGATTGCCCGTAGCTGCCCAACTTCTGGGCTAGCCTTGCTAACTATCTTCTCAAAATTTGCCTAGACCGGGATGACAGAAGCAGTTAAGCCTCAGGCCTGGCATGAAAAAGTGCTGAAAACTTTGAAGGCAACTTGTTTTGCAGTTTCACCGCAGGGGCTTGGCTACATCCCCAACCCTAAAGCCCGAGCCGCTGAGGATGCGGCCAACGCTGGAGCTTGTGTCCACCTCTGTCAGTTGAATCTGCCCGGCTGGCTCGGTCAATTTACGCAAGACTGCTCCTGTGGCCGGATCCTTAACCTCGCGGACAACCCGCTCCACAGAAAGGATCAATCCCACGCGGTAGCCGTCGCGGCTGCCCTTGTTCAAAATCACCTGGTTGCCGTAGACATCGGCCACTAGGGCATCAACCGTTGGCAAAGAGCGGGGCTGGGCCGCTAAGCGTTCGGCAAAGCCGGCCAGCTGCTGGGCAATTTGCTCCACCGCCTGTTGGCTTGCTAAAACCAGCAGCTTCTCTTCATTGCTGGTAGCAGATCCGCCGCCAAAGCCGGCCACTGCAACCGTGCTATCCGACTGGCTAGCGTTGCCTTTGCCCTCAACCACGGCTAAGATCTCGGCAGTGCTGGTGCTCACCAGGCGGGCGTTGAGCTGCACGTTGGCATCGACGTCCACCGACTCAACCCCCACTGCTAGCGGAAAGTTGCCAAAAGGGGTTAGAACCGGTGCCCCCCCTCCAGAACGACGCACTGCTACATCAAACTGGGTTACACTGCCGAGGATCACGGCATCGACTCCTAGGATGCGGCCCACCTGAGCAGCAGTGTTGGCGTCCAGTAGCCCAGATCGACCCAGGTTCTGCTCGGCCAAGACTGCATCTAGCCGCGAGCGCTCGATGACGGAAAAAGTGCCATCTCTCACCAGCCGATCCACCAGCAGATCGCTCACCCCACGGGCAGCCTCACCCAGGCTATAGAGAGAGCTGTAGGAATTGCTGAGGCTGCTGAAATCAAAATCCAAAACCGCAACGCGAGGGCGAGCGGTGGGCTGCGACGCTTGCCCAACCTGGCTGGGAGCAGAGAAATTGCAGCGAATATCTTGAGGAAATTGCTGGCAGAGAGAGGGGTTAGCAGATTGGGCGGCCGCTGGGATCCCTGTCCAACCTAAGCTGACCAGAGGGATCCCAAACAGCAAGATGGAAAAGAGGCTGTGCATGGTTGATCGATCTCCTAGAGGAGAGTGGCCGCAGTTGATTCTCAGCTTGCACCCAAAGGCGTCTCCGGGCAGTGGCCGACGTCGCCTGGCCGCCTGTTTTCAGAATACCGATTCAAGGCTGTTGGCAAAAGGGATTGAGAAGGTTTGCGTAGAAGAGTTGACAGATCTCAACAGCTAAGATTGGGCGGAGGTGCTCGCCCTTGGGGAGTTGGCGGAAAAAGCTTGACCCGCTTCATTGAGCCGGGTTCAGATTGGGATCGAGGGTGCAAACCCAGTGGTAGCCTAGTAAAGCTGTGTTTTTGTACAAGCTATGCCTGTTCCTAAGAAGAAAACCTCCAAGGCCCGCAGTCGCAGGCGGTATGCTGTTTGGCTAGCCAAAGCCAAGATCCACGCCCAGCGAGCGATGACCATTGGGCGCGCCATTCTCAGCGGTCGCAACACCAGTTTCTACTACCCCAAAGCCAAGTCTGAAGAGGAGGAGGGAGAAGAATAGAGGCTGGCAGGGGGGATCCCCATAGCTCAAAGAGTGGTTTACATTAAGGTCAAGCTCTCCTAGGAGCCATTCTGTTGCCCCTAGTCTTGCCCAGCAACTTGCATGCGCTCGTTGAGCTCTCTGACCTACTACCAGCGGCTGGGCCTGTCCCCAGGAGCCTCTCCTGAAGCAATTCGGCGGGCCTACCGGCAGTTGAGCAAGCGCTACCACCCTGACACCTCTCCTCTGGCGCCGGAGGTGGCGCTTCGCTGCTTCCAAGAGTTGCAGGAAGCCTACCTTGTTCTCAGCAACCCTGCCAAGCGGGCTATCTACGACGCAAGCCTCCAGGCAATGAGGGCCAAGGCGGGATCGCTCGAGCAAAGAGGCTCGCGGGAGGCAGAGGCCCTTGAGCTGCCCATGGAAACCCGACCGCTTTCTGCTGGTGAGCTCTGTGCCCTGCTGCTGATGGCTGCTACTTTTGTGCTCTGCCTAGTATTGGCAGGCGTTTTGGCTTGGCTGCGGGAGGGGAGAGTGGGCTAACTGAGCTGCCCAGCCGCGGGAGGCCAGGGAATGCTGGGCATCTAAAGTGCTTGAATAGAGTAGCGGGGGTAGCTTTTGCCATCTCGCCATGCCTTTGCCGCCTGAAACCACACCTCTGTACAATCACTCGCTCCCCTCGATCGAACAGTGGCTGGAGGAACAGGGTTGTACCCGCGATCCCGAGGATGTGGAGCAGTGGTTTTGCGAACGACCTGGCTGGAAAGCTTGCCTGCGCTTGGAAGAAACTAGCATTTGGGTGCGCTACACCTACCCCAACGGCAACACCAAGACTTTGTCTTTCCCCTACTCCCTCAGCCGCAAGGATGTAGAACGGGCCATTTTCGAGGAGTAAGTGGCCATGCGCATTCTGCAACTGCCTGCCCTGCGCGACAATTACATCTACCTCCTCTACGATCCCGAAACGGCAACGGCGGCGGTGGTGGATCCGGCAGTGGCCGAGCCGGTGCTGGATAAGCTGGCTGAGCTGGGGGCGGAGTTGGTAGCTATCTTCAACACCCACCACCACCACGACCATGTGGGGGGGAACCGACAGCTCTTGGAGCGCTATCCTCGTGCGGCTGTCTACGGCAGCCAGGCGGATCGGGGACGGATCCCTGGCCAGACGGTGGAGCTCAGGGCAGGAGAGACAGTGGAGTTTGCGGGCCGGCAGGCGACGGTGCTGCTTGTGCCCGGTCATACCCGGGGACATGTCGCCTACTACTTCCCTGAGAGCGGGGATCTCTTCTGTGGCGATACCCTGTTTGCGGGGGGATGCGGGCGACTCTTTGAGGGCACTCCAGAGCAGATGGTGGGATCCCTGGATCAGCTACGGCAGTTGCCGGAAGCCACGCGGGTGTGGTGTGCCCACGAATACACCTTGAACAATCTCAGATTTGCCCTGACGGTGGACGGGGACAACCCTGACCTGCAGGCGCGCTATCAGCAGGTGGCGGCCCTGCGCCAGGCGGGATCCCCAACTGTGCCCAGCACCATCGGCGAAGAGCGCCGCACCAACCCCTTCCTGCGCTGGGATCAGCCGGCTTTGCAAGCGGCCACCGGAGTTCTAGATCCGGTGCAGGTTTTTGCTCGGCTGCGAGGCATGAAGGATCAGTTCTAGGGCGTGCCGAACGCGAACGGGGCCAAGCTGTGCTCGGGATCCTTTCTGACTGGCCAGCGCCACCTACCTTTCTGCAAGAGGAATGCCCCTCAATGGAGAGGGGAGACGTCACGCCCTAGGCTGGGAGTGTCTATGACCTTCCCCATTTCGCCTTTGATCCGCTTCTCGGTGCAAGCCCTGTACTGGGCACTAGTCTTGCCCCTACCTCTTCTGCTGGCCCGCCAAGGCACGCCTCTAGCGCAGGGAGCTCTGCTGGCAGCCCTGCTGCTGGGCTGGGGGCTACTCCTGGGATCCCTGAGCCAACAGATCCAGGTGGACGCGGTGGGCATGCGGGCCACCTACCCCGCCTGGGTGCCGCCCTTTGTGCGGCAGGAGTGGCAGATCCGCTGGGCAGAGGTCGAGCACCTTGAACCCCGCTCCACTAGCCAAGGAGGTCTGGTGTACTACCTGGTCAGCCGCAGTGGGGATCGCGTCCTTTTGCCCATGCGGGTGAGCCGCTTCCGGGAACTGGTAGCGCTGGTGCAGCGCCATACGGGACTGGAAATCGACGGGCTGCGCCCCTATGTCCAGCCTTGGATGTACGCCCTGTTGGTCGGCTTTGCCCTGCTGCTACTGCTTTGGGATGGGATCATCGCCTTCTGGATTTGGACGGCACCTAGCTAGCTCCAGCGGGGCAAGTAGCAGGAAAAATCCTGTTTTTTAACAAACCGAAAGGGGCCCGAAAGGGATCCCCAGACCACTTGATCCGTTTCGGGGTCACGGCCCTGATCCAGGCTGTGGAAGTAGTCGGCTCCAATCTCGAACTCGCTGTACAGGTAGGTGGTTCTGCCTTTGCGCTCGACAATACAGCCTTTGCCGGGCACGCTGCGGCCCCGGTAGCAGGATCCCGTCCATTCCACCTGAATCACACAGCCGGGCAAGAGTTCCAGCTCTGCCGCCGTCAGGTTGGCCAGTTTTCCCGGATCTCGGCCAGCACATTTGTAGAGCTCAGGGGATCCCAAGGCGTAGTTTTGGATGCGGATCCCCTCCGGCGTCTCGAAAAGGTGGATGACCCGCTGCCGGTAGGGCTGGTCGGGGTAGATGTCATACAGTTGCTCCACGTAAAACCCTATCCCCTGAAACACCGACCACGGCAGAGGGCACTGGTAGACGTGAATGTTGGCAAACCAGACCGGCTCGGCCATGGCCTGCTGCTGATTGTTGAAGTGACCGGCCATCCACGTAGCTAGTTGTGCCAGTTGCGGCGAAACCGACATAGCGCAAGCCAAAGTCCTAGTCGTGCAAGGGCAAACTCATTATCCAAGACCCTGGCCCTGGCTGCCAAAGCAAGCCTTTGGGGCTTCAAGCTAGAGTGGAAGAACCCAACTTTTGGGATCTGTTGCCCACTGGCCTATGTCCGCCCCACCGCTTCCCTTGCTTGGGCAATCCCTAGCTGCCTTGAAAGACTGGGCAGTTGCCCAGGGGCAGCCGGCCTACCGCGGGCAACAACTGCACACTTGGCTCTACCAAAAAGGGATCCGCTCCCTGCAGGAGGTGACGGTTTTTCCCAAGGCCTGGCGCGAGGCGCTGGGGGATTACCCAGTGGGGCGCTCCCAGGTGGTGCAGCGGACGGAGACCCGCGACGGCACAGTTAAGTTGCTGCTGCAGCTAGCGGATGGGGAGTTGATCGAGACGGTGGGGATCCCGACCGCCAAACGGCTGACCGTCTGCGTCTCCTCCCAGGTGGGCTGCCCCATGGCCTGCGACTTCTGCGCCACCGGCAAGATGGGCTACCGGCGCAACCTCAAGCTGCACGAAATCCTGGATCAGGTGTTAACGGTGCAGGAAGACTTTGGCCGCCGCGTCAGCCACGTGGTTTTCATGGGCATGGGGGAGCCCCTGCTCAACCGCGACACCGTGGTGCAGGCCATTCGCAGCCTCAATCAGGATATTGGCATCGGCCAGCGGCACATCACCCTCTCGACAGTGGGCGTGCCCCGGCAGATCCCCTGGCTGGCCCAGCAAAAGCTGCAGATTACCTTGGCCGTCAGCCTGCATGCCCCCAACCAGGAGCTGCGGCAACAGCTGATCCCTTCCGCAGCCCACTATCCCCTGGAGGCTTTGATCCAGGACTGCCGCGACTACATGCTGAGCACGGGGCGGCGGGTTAGCTTTGAGTATACGCTCATAGCTGGGATCAACGACCTGCCCATCCATGCCCGTCAATTGGCCCACCTGCTGCGCCAGGCCAGCCAGTCGGGGGCACGCCTACACGTCAACCTGATCCCGTACAACCCCATCGCCGAGGCCAACTATCAGCGCCCTCACCCAGCGCGGGTGGCGGAGTTCGTCCGCCTGCTAGAGGAACACCACGTCCAGGCCAGCGTGCGCCAGACCCGTGGCCTAGATGGCAACGCTGCTTGCGGTCAGCTGCGGGGATCCTTCTTGCGCGCTTCCAGCTTGCCTGCCCCTGAGCCGGCCTTTGGCCGTTCCTAGGCGGCGCCCGCAGGTTCAAGGCTTTTTGCAGTTGCTGCCGGCGGGGCAGAAGGTAGCCAGACGCGGAAATGGGTCCATCCCTCTGCGCTGCTGACGGAGATTTGCCCCCCCATGTGCTCTACCAGTTGCTTGACCAAAGCCAACCCCAACCCGGTGCCGCCGTGCTCCCAGCGATCCGCCTTCGGGATCCGATAGAACTTTTCAAAGATGCGGGGCAGCTCCGCCTCTGGGATCTCGCTGCTGTTGCTACAGACAAAGAGGACCCCTTCTCCTTCTGGAGTTACCTGCAGGCGGATGGATCCCTCAGGGGCGGTTACTTGACGGCGTTGTGCAGCAGCTCGCGCAGGATGCGGCCTAGAGCCTTGGGATCTGCCCTAAGAGGGGGGCTCCCTCTTCTAGGTGCAGCTGCAAGTTCTGCTTTTTGCCCTGGACTAGAGGCTGGGCTGTCGCCACCAGATCCCGCAAATAGTGCGGCAGGAAGATCTCTTCCGGCTGGAGCAGATACTTCTCGGCTGAAAGCCGCTGCATGTCCAGCAGGTCGTTGATGAGATCAATTTGTCGGTTGCATTCTTTGAGAGCGATAGCGAAATAGTGCTGCTGTTTCTTAGGGTTATCGCAGGCTATTTGCAGCATCTGCAGGGCCATGCGCACGTTGGTCATGGGGGTGCGTAGCTCGTGGGAGACGGTACTCAAGAAATCATCCTTGAGCAGGTTGAGCCGCTCCAATTCCTTCACTTGGGCCTGGGTCGTCTCGTACAGACGGGCCTGGCGCAGGGCCAGGGCGCACAGGTTGACCACCTGATAGGCCAGTTGTCTCTCGGCTTCGGAAAACTCCTGCTGCCGCTCCAACAGCAAGAGCCCCAGCCGCTCTTGGTGGTTTCGAAGGGAGCAAGCCAAGAGGTGTACCCAGCGCCCGCCTCTTTGAGAACACCAGTGGACTTCCCAGGGCAAGGCATGGGAGTGCAGCAGGTGCCCAAGCTCAGGGTCGTTAAGGGAGGCGGGATCCGCCTTCTCTGGAAAAGAGCAAGCCCGGATCCACAAGAGGATCCATCGGCGCTGGTCAAGAGAATATGACAGCCAGTCAGGTTGAGAGCCTCGGCTAGGCTCTTGACCACCTCTTCCAAGATCTCTCCCTCTTTGAGGCTGGCCACCATCTGGCCGCTGAGGGAGCGCAGCACTGCCTCAAAGCGCAAAGCCTGCTCCAACTGGCGGTGCGCAGCGCCACCTGGGCTTCTCGCTCGCGGTTGAGGGCTTCTAGCTGCTGTTGGGCCCGCTTTTGCTCGATGATCTCCCGCCCCACCGACAGGATCTCCACCAGTTGGCCTTGGCTGTCGAAAATGCACCGATCTACCCAGCTTACCCAGCGGGATTGTCCGTCTTCGCCGGGGTACTCCCGCTCGCTGCGGTGGAAGGGGTGCTCAGGCGTGAGGACGGCCAGCGCCTGCAGTACCGCCTCCCGTTCTTCTGGCGGCAGAGAATCCCTCCAGCGCCTGCCTATCGTTTCTTCTGCTGAGCGGCCAAAGAAGCGCAGGTAGGCCGGGTTGGCATAGGTTATGGAAGTATCGGGCCGAAAGCGGCAGATCAGCTCCGTCTGCTGCTCCACCACAGCGCAGTACTGCTGCTGCTGTTGCCAGAGGCGATCCAACAAAGCCTGTTGGTTAGCGACCGCCTGCTGCCAAGCTTTGGCCAGGGTCTGCACCTCTTGGATGGGGCTGGGATCCATAGAGGCCAAGGCTGGGATCCCACTGTGCACAAATTGCTCGGCTATTTGGGTAAGGCGGCGCAGCGGGCGAGAGAGGGCTTTGTCCAGGAGGATCCCAACTCCCAGAAAGCCCAGTAGCAGCCCCCCTCCCCACAGAGCCGCCTGCTGCGTGCTGCTATAGACGGGGGCCAACAGGGTGCTCTCCGGGATCCCGTGTAGGGAAATAGAAATTTAGCCCCCCTTCCTCCTGAATGGCCTTTACCTGCACCCAGTGGGGGATCCCGTCCACCTCAAGACGCAGCAGCCCTTGTGAGGCCGCCATCTCCCAGGATCCCACCTGCTCTTGCACAGCCAGCAGCAGCGGTTGAGGAGATAGCTTCTCCGTGCTGGCCACCACCTGGCCCTCCCCATCCAGCAACAAGATCGCCCCTGGATACTCCAAGCCGGCCTGCAGATCCTCGTAGAAAAGCCTGCAGGTGATGAACCGGGAGGGAAGCCACCAGGCTGCCGCAAACTTGGCCCTTCGCGTTCGCCAAGGGCAGCGCCGTCAGGATTAGCCGCTCCGGTTTTTGGTGGGAAGACTCGACAAAAAAGTTGCTCACCAGCCAGGTACGGCGGGCCTCTGCCTGTTGCAGGATTTCGGGAAACCAAGACAACTGCTGCAAATCTAAAGAGCTTAGTTGCCGCGTCAAGCCAGTGGGATCCCCGCTTTCTGGACCCCGTTGGCGGCCTTGGACGGACCCCGGCTTCAGGCCCGGCGTGTGGTAGGTCCAGATGGAGCCATCGGCGTGGCGGCGGGCGGTTACAAACCCCCCATGAACTGAGACAAAGCCGATGTCGCTCAGCTTGGGAAACTGCTGCAACTGGCGGGCAAAATAGGCTTCCAGCACTTCTAGCCGCGGGGCGGCCAGATTGGGCAAAAGTCCTCAGCGCAGCACCTCCTTATTGAGGGCATTTACCTGAAGGGGGGCCTGCAGATATCTGTGTAGGTGATCCTCGGCTCGGTCGTTAACCTCACTCTTCAAGTGCCTAGCCAACTGCAGCGCCATCCGCTGCCCAGCCCGCCAGGAGAAGTAGGATACTCCGCCTGCCCCTCCTACCACTGCCAGCACTAAGGGTGCTAGCAGCGCTACCCGCAAAGGGATGGAGCGGAGCGGCAAGGGAGAAGATTGCATCAGTGCTCTACCTGATGGGAGAACCTCCCCAACGAGTCCTCCGGCGCTAGTAAGCACCCGACAGAACAGGACTCTATAGAAAGGCCAAAAGGGCTATAGTACTTCACAGGTGTAGCTTACTTCTGTACTAGCTGCTACCAAGGCTGGATTTTGAGCGGCTAAGCCGACCGGGTAAGCGTTAGCTGCTCTGCTTCGACCTCGTGGCTGAGCAACTTTTCAATCAACTGATCCAGAATCTCTAGCTCACCCTCCGTGTAACGTCCCCGCAAAAGTAGTTCGTTGATGAGGCTCTCCTGTTCCCGGCTGAGGAAGCCACTCTGAAACACTTGTTCAACCACCTCTCGAATGCTGGACGCCGGATCGGCAGGGGCATTCACGGCTGCCTCCGCTTGAGTCCTACTTTGAGGAGCGAGGTGGCGCTGCTCAACCTGCTCTGCCGGTGCTTGAGTCCTGTCTGCAGCAGGGGCTGTGTCCTGCCATTTTGGAGAGACCTCCCGCAGTTCCCCCAGGGAAAGGTTTTCGCTCAGGATCCTTGCCAAGCGGTAAGTCCGGTAATCCACGGTTAAGTCGAGAGTAGCTTGCATGCTGCTTTCTACGTATCTCTAATGACTGCGGTCCTATCTTATCCCCTATTCCGGGATATCACGTAAGCAATTTCTACGTTTTTCGTACGCGATCTGGCGGAGACAAAGGTAAAAAAAAGTGAAAATCAAAACAACCCCCCTTGCGGGAGGGGAGGTTGCTTGAGGGCCTACTGGCCTGCTCTAGGGCGAAGATGGGGGTCTAGGGGAAGTTTGGGATCCGCCCCAGGACTTTCAAGAGGCTTGCTTGAAGTAGTCGGGCTCGTTGCCGGGCTTCCACTTGATGTTGCAGCCAAGGCTGGGCTTTTGGTTGGGATCGATGGGCTTGCCCGCCAGCAGGTTATCCAGCGCTGCCCGCAAGTCTTTGCCAGTCACTGGCACATCCGGCAGGCTGGGGCGGCTGTCGTCCAGTTGACCCCGATAGACCAACTTGCGATCCACGTCGAACAGGAAAAAGTCAGGGGTGCAGGCAGCGGTGAAGGCTTTGGCCACCTCTTGGCTTTCGTCGTAGCAGAAGGGGAAGGTAAAGCCCAAGGTCTCGGCCATCTTCTTCAAGTTCTCGGGGCTGTCCTCGGGGTATTTCTCCACGTCGTTGGCGCTGATGGCTACAATGCCGACGCCGCGGTCCTTGTAATCTCTGCCAATGCGAGCCAGCTCCTCTTGCACGTGCTTCACGTAGGGGCAGTGCTGGCAGATAAACATCACCAGCAAAGCGGGCTTGTCGGCAAAGGTAGAAAGGGAAATGGTTTGTCCAGTTACCACATCCGGCAGGCTGAAGTCAGGGGCGGGGGTGCCCAAAGGCAGCATCGTTGAGGGGGTACGAGCCATAACGAACCTCCAGCGTAAAGTTTCCTTAATCATCATGGCTCATCCCGCTCCCCAGGAGCTGTAAGCACGGGATCCTGCCGACAGATCCCAAACAGGCACGGAACAGCCTTTACAATTAGATAGAGTTCGCAACATTTTGTCCGGAGCTGAGCTTTGAGCACCGCCGTCTTGCCCGCTGCCCCCCTGGTGGACACCCACGTCCACTTAAACTATCCCGACTTTGCAGAAGATCTGCCCCAGGTGGCCGAGCGCTGGCGCCAGGCCGGGATCCGGCAACTAGTACATTCCTGCGTCACGCCAGCGGAGTTTCCCCAGTTGCAGGCCATTGCCGACCAGTATCCCGAGGTGTTCTTGTCGGTGGGGCTGCATCCGCTTGAGGCGCGCCAGTGGCAGCCGGCTCTGGCCGAAAAGATTGCCCAGTTGGCCGCGGGCGACAGGCGGGTGGTGGCTATCGGGGAGACGGGCTTGGATTTTTACAAGTCCGACCCGTCAGATATCGAGCGGCAAAAAGAATCCTTCCGCGCCCACATTGCCATTGCCCGGGAGCAGGATCTAGCCCTGATTGTCCATTGCCGCGAGGCGGCAGCGGCCACCTATGAGATTCTCCAAGAGGCCATGGCCACAGGGGAATCGCTGCGGGTGGTGATGCACTGCTGGAGCGGATCCCCGGAGGAGACGCGGCTCTTTGTGGAGCTGGGCTGCTTTATTAGCTTTAGCGGCATCGTGACCTTTAAGAACGCGGAGACGGTGCGCCGCTCGGCCTTGGAGGTGCCCCTGTCCCAGCTTCTGGTGGAAACCGATTGCCCTTTCCTGGCCCCTACTCCCTTCCGCGGCAAACGCAACGAGCCAGCCCACGTGCAGCGGGTGGCCCAAACCCTGGCGGAGTTGTTGCAGATCCCCTTGGAGGATCTGGCCCAACAAACCAGCCAAAATGCTGCTCGCCTCTTCCGCCTTCCCCAGCAAGGCGACGGCGGAGGAGGTCCTCCTGCTCTGAGGGCCGCCGGCAACCAGCCCAATCGCGAGGCGTGTGCAAACCGCTAGCGGCGCTTGGAGCGGCGAGCCTGACGTTCTGCCTCGTTGCGCCGCCGCCGATCCCGCCAGTCGATCAAGGTGATGTAGCCAACGCCCAAAGTTATGGCCGCTAGGAGCAAAAAGATGCCCCCATAGGCAAGGCGGAGGATCCAGGGCAAGGCGGTTTCCATGGGGCTAGAGGCACTGAAGGACGGCGGGGAGGCTCAGGGCTACATGCCGTTGCGGCCCCAAACCACAAAGGCAATCGAAAAGGCAAAGAAAGCAGCAACGGCAACCCAGCCAAAGGTGATGATGTCCATAGGTCTAGCCGAGCAAAGAGGGCTTATCGGGGTGATCCCATTTTAGGGGATGGGATCCCCACCGCCTCCACAATCAAGCCCGCCTGGGGAGGAGGTGCTAGAGCTCTTGCGCTCTCAGGGTTTGCACGCCTTGCCGCGACCAGGTCACTGCTCCAACGCGCTCGGCTAAGTAGAGAGGCCGCTGCCTCTGCCGAAACCAGGTAACCACTGCCTCGCCGGCGGAGCCAGAGCTGATGCCCGCCTGCACCTGAAAGCGCTCCAGCAAGTCCAGGATTAGGGATCCCCCATCCCACCACAGCCAGTCAATTTGGGCCGGCAGCAGGGGAGATCCGGTTAGCTCGGCCTAGACCTGGGTGCTGGCGGATCCCAAAAGCAGCCAGCGGGATCCTTCGGCCTCCAGGGTCAACACCAGGGGGTTGGTATGGACAGCCTGCAGCTTCAGCCGCTCGGAAAAAGGGATGCGGTCGGCGGGCCGCAAGACTTGATAGGGGATCCCGGCAGCTTGCACGGCACTGAGGGAGCGCAGGTAGCTTTCGGAAGCGGCGTTGATCCCGCCCCCGTCCCAGAAGTGCCCAATGGAGAAAGCCGAAAGCAGGATCTCCCAAGCGCCATTGGCAGAGCCCCTAGAGGTCATGGCTACCGCTCCCTCCAGACGGCGCAGGCCCTGCTGCCGCAGAAAAGGCAGCACCGTGCGCTCGGCCAGGCGGGGATCGCCGCTGTTGAGCAAGAGGTGGCGTCCTTCCGCCTGAATGACCAGAATGGGGATGGGGCCACTGGCCAAAGCGGTGATCTGAACTGGCGGCCCCGGCCACAACCTCGGCCCCAGCAAGATGGCGGCCATGATCAGGGTAGTGCCCTGCCAGCGGAAAGCCCGTCGCCACTGCGGCCAAAAGGTGAGGGCCACCAGCGCCCCGTAGAGGAGCAGACACTGGAGCAGCGAGACCCTGCCGGTGTAGTAGGAACTTAAGGGCCAGCTGGCCATCCAGCTCACCCAGTTGATCAAGGGTGTGATCAAAAACGTCAGGGGCTGGGCCAGCAGGGATCCCAGGGCCGGCCAGAGCAAAGCCACAAAGGCCACCCCAAACCCGGCCACCAGCAGGGGCAGCAGTAGGATCAGCAGCAGCGGGTTGGCCAGCAGGGAATAGGTGGGGATGCGGCCAAAGATGGCCACTTGCAGCGGCAAGGTCCAGATCTGGGCGGCCAGAGGAACAGCCAAGGCGGTAGCCACTGCTGGGGGCAAGAAGTCCAAACGGAAAACAATGGGAGCTGTCCCCACCAGCAGGCCCAAGGTGGCGGCAAAGCTGAGCTGAAACCCCAGGTCTGTAATCCACTGTGGCTGATAGAGCAACAGCAAAACCGCTGCCACCAGCAGCGTTCCCAGGGGGTTGAGCCTAACTTTCCCCTCCAGCCGCGGCTCCGTCAGTACCAGCATGGCCGCCACTCCCATCACTGCCGCCCGCAGCACCGAAGGGGTAAACCCTGTCAAGGTAAGGTAAACCCCCAAAACCGCCAGGAGGATCCCCTGCTGCAGGCGCACTGCCAGCCGCCGCGTTAGGACAAACACCACCCCCAGCAGTAGCGACACGTGAAACCCAGAAGCGGCCAGAACATGGGCCATGCCGATTTCTCGGAAGGCATCTTGCAAATCGAAGTCCAACTGGCCAGCCCGGGATCCCAGCACCAGCGAGGCCAAGAGGTTCCCCTGCCGCTCTCCCAGACCGGCGATGAACGCCTCCCGCACCCGCCGCCGCAACACCCAACCTCCCCAGACTTTTCCTCCCGGCTGCGGGATCACCTCGCGGGCGCTGAAACCGGCAAAAGCCCCCTGGCGCTGCAGGTAGGCTTGAAAGTCAAAGCTGCCCGGGTTCAAAGCCGGACTGGGAAGGTAGAGGGATCCCACCAGGCGCACCCGCTGGTTGGGATGGAGATCCCTGCCCTGGAGGGCTGCCGGGCTAGCAGTGACGTAGAGCTTGCCGCTCACCTGGCGGGCAGTGGAGTCGGCCTCCAGCACCTGCTCCGCCTCGAGCCAAAACTGCTGCCGCTCGCCGCGGGTAGGACGGGGCTCCGAAAGGACGGTGCCCACCAGACTCATCTGCGCCTGCGGGGCTAGAAGGCTAATATCCGTCGGGCCGGGGAGAGGCTGCCGCCAGCCCAGGTAGGCCCAGGCCAGGCAGCCCACCAACCCCGCCGCCAGCCAGGTGCGCCCCAAGCGCGGTCGTTGCCGGTAGACCAGGGATCCCACTAGCCCCAGCCCTAGAGGGATCCCCCACCCCCAGCCGCTCACTGCCGGCCAGGCCCGCAGCAACAGGCCTAGGATCCAGCCCAGCCCCAGCAGGTAGGTTCTCTCCATCTGCTCTCAGCGCGCTTGCCCCCACTGTACTCTCCTACCCAAGCGGGATCTATAGCCCTGTCTTAACCTGCCCTGCTGGCTACCCCCCCAGCTCAAGCTCGTTTGGCGACCTCTCTCGGTTCCTTGCCGGTCAACTTCCTGAATTGGGAAATAAAGATGGATGGCCCACCGGCTCTGCGCCGCGATATCCTAAGGATCGAACCACCAGCAGGGGGTGAGACTGCTCATGGACAGCACTTTGCTACAAGCAGCTCGCCAGATCTACCAGCTTCATCTTCAGCACCGCCCAGAGGTGGTGGAGCAGCCACCGCGGGGCGTGGTTATCCATCGCCGTACCCTGCGGGGCGACTTGATTTTCTCGGAGTTTCCCATTCTCTTGCCTCAGGAGACCTTTATTCCCTTGCAGCAGTTGGAGCCGCTGCGCTGAAGCCCTGCTCCCCTGCCCATCTGGAGGGTGTACGCTATACGATGGCAGAGTTAGTCTTTGTTGCCTGGGAACGGCGGTGAGGGCAGACTTCCCGGCCAGCGCCTGGGAACTGCGCCTGTTGGGTTGGGTGCTGGTGCTGATCCTAGGGGCCTGCGTGGGCAGCTTTATCAACGTGGTGGTCTACCGCCTGCCTCGGGGTCTCTCTCTACTCTATCCTGGCTCCCACTGTCCCCACTGCAAGACGCCCCTAGGGCCGACGGAGAACCTCCCCATCCTAGGCTGGTTCTGGCTAGGTGGTCGCTGCCGTCACTGCGGGAATCCCATCGCCTGGCGCTACCCTGCCGTCGAGGCCTTGACCATGGGTCTGTTTGGCCTCAGCGTTGGGGTTCTGGGATTTTCTCCCCGCGGGATCCTCACCTGCTTGTTGTTGGGCTGGCTGCTGGTGCTAGCCCTGGTTGACCTGGATACATTTTTGCTGCCAGAAGCGCTCACCCGCTCCGGCCTACTGGCAGGACTGCTGGCCCGCTTGGTGCTGCCTTGGCTAGAGGGATCCAGATCCCTGGCCGCTACAGGCTCGTCTTTGGTGGCTGGGATTGCAGGCGCGGTGCTGGGCATTTGGCTGGTGGAAGGCATTGGTTGGGTGGCCCGCCAAGTTTTGCGGCGGGAGGCCATGGGCGGAGGAGATGGCAAGTTGCTGGCCCTCATTGGCATGTGGCTGGGCTGGCAGGGGGTGGTCGTGACCTTCCTTTTGGGTTCCGCGTTGGGCTTGCTGGTTAGCTTATTGGCCATGGCCAGAGGACGAGCTCGCCTGGGCAAACCTGTTCCCTTTGGACCCTACCTGGCTCTAGGCGGGGCTGTGGCTGCCTTGGCAGGATCCCCGTTGGTCGAAGCCTACTTGCGCTGGGTCAACCTGCTGGAGTAGACGCTATTCCTGCAGGCGGCAACTCTCTGGGGTAGCGGCGGCTGGATCCACGCAAGGACTGGCGATGGCAAAACCCACAGACCAACCAACGCTCCAGCTCGGCAGCAGGGGTGGGGCAGCCGCAGGCAGGGCAGGGAAACAGGTTTTGCTGGGTTTGTTGCCGTTTCACTAGCCGAGCCCAGCGCTCGAAGGCAGCTTTGGCCTCTTCAGAAGAGGGAGATAAGCTGGAGCGGCGAGGGGTGGTAGGCCGCTTGGGAGTTGAGGATACAGGGGGAGGGGGGTAGAACCTGTCCACCAGTTCCGCATCGGAGGCAAAAGAGTTAGCCAAGCCCGACCTCGCATGCCAAGCGGCAGGGCTAAAGCGGATATCCGCGAGGGGAGGGTGGAGGCGGCTGTTAAGTTTCTTGAGAATCCGTTGGCGCTGGAAGGTGAGGTTCTGAGCCCAAGCAGGGGTAGAAGTGGCCACCTGCAGCACCTGGCGGCGCAGGTTGACCGGGTAGGTTTGCGCGGCTACCGCTTCTCCCACCACTTCCGGCCAGATCTGCCGCAGGGTCTGCATTTGGTTGAGCTCGGCCCAAAGGGGGTGGCCGCTGAAACTGGCCAACACACGCTCCAGGCTTTGCAGCATGGTGTCTCTCCCTAACCCTAATCCTTGTCTTCCGAGAACTGGGCTGCTTCGCTGAGGGCCGACTGGATAGAAGCAGCGTCAGGCAGAGAACGGGATCCGCCGTTGCGGCTGAGGGAAACCAGTCCTTCCAAGCTGCGGATGTGGATGTCTTGCTGGGGGAAGGGGATGCGGATCCCGCGCCGCCGAAACTCGGCCTCGATGGCGAAGTTGAGCTCGCTAATCAAGACAAATTGGTCCTGAGGACGGTTGATCCACACCAACAGTTCAAAGTTAAGGGAAGAAGGCCCAAAAGATCTAAGCCACACCTGCGGGGGCGGGTTGGTCAGAACCCGCGGATTTCCCCTAGCAACGGCAAGTAGGGCTTCGGTAACCACCTTTGTGTCGGAGCCATAGGCTACGCCCACGGGAATGTGGATGCGGCAGCGGGGATCCCGGTAGCTCCAGTTCACCACCTTTGACTCGGTGAAGCGAGAGTTGGGCACAATGACAAAGATGCGATCCAAGGTGCGTAGGACAGTAGCCCGCGGGCCAATGTGCTCTACTGTGCCAAGCAAGTTGTCCACTTCGACTAGATCCCCAATCTGGATGGGACGCTCTAGGAGGATGGCGAGGTAGCTAATGTAGTTGTTGGAAAGGTTTTGCAGGCCAAAGCCAATTCCTAAGCCCACCGCCCCTGCAATCACAGCCAAGGAGCTGAGGTTGAGGCCGCTAAAGGGCAGCACTAGCAGGATCCCAAATAGGGTGAGGACGTATTTGAAGATGGCCGCCGTCGACTCCTGGGTGCCCAAGTCCAGCCCAAGGCGACCCAAAAACCGCTGCTTTAAGCCAACGCTGATATAGTGGGCAACCGTAAAGACCAAAGTGGCCAGGACAAAGAAGACCAATAGGCTAGCGATGGAAACATTGGAATTGGGCAGCGGCTGCGTGAGAACGCCCAGTGCTGTGTCCACCACCTGCCCCAAGCGCGCGTAAAAAGCCCGCTGAAAGGGCCGCAGGGCGGGTATGAAGCTAATGCTGCGGTCCAGCGAGATGCCGGCAATAAGCATTGCTCCTAGGCTGCGCAGCAGGGATCCTCCCATGTCGATCCAGCTTCCCCAACTTGGGTCAGCCCGGAGCTCTAGCCACCTCTGCAGGCGGACGAGGCTACGGTCGAACAGCCGCCAGAGAAAGAACCCCACAGCCACGCTGGCCAGCCCAGCCAAGGTAGTGAGTACTAGCACGCGCGGATCTCGCGTCCGCTGCAGATCCAGCCGATCCTGCCGGTACTCGGCGATGGCTTGTTCCAGCCGCCGTGCCCAACTGTTGGCCACCAGACGCACATCGTTGAGGCTTACCTGAGCCAGCGGCACCCTGCGCTCGGCAGCCGCATCGGCATAGGTGACGGTAAACAAGTACCGTTGGGTGGCCTCAAAGCGGCCTCTTTCTCCCAGCCGGAGAACGTACTGCCCATTGGCATCCTGAGCCACCCGCACCTCTGGCTCCGGCAACTGGCCCTCTTCCAAAAAGCGCTCGATGATTGCCCGCACATTATCAGCCCGCACGTCGCTGGGGTATTCTGCCGTTTGCAGGCGAAACACCGGGACTCCCCCCACTAGCACTGCTGTGCCCTCTTGGCCAGTCAACGGGATCCCCAGCGGGGTTGGGGAAGGGGCTCCCTCGGGGGCAGGATCCCGCAGCTCAAGTGCCTGCGCCAGGCGGTTCTCAAAGGGGGCAGAGAGGGCAGGGGAAAGCCAGAGACCGATCCCCATCGTCAGCCCCAGCGCGAGTACAGCCCCCTTCAGCAAGAGGGAATCTTGAATGGCTCGGCGGAGGCGAACATCCATGGTTTCAGGAATCCTGAGGAGGCTTGGCGGTATGCCCATGGTGGCACAAGCAGGTCCTGCGGCTGGGGAGGCAGGCTGGGAGTTTAGGCACTCCGAGGGTGGCCCAAAAGCCGTTGGCGCAGCTTTTTAATTTGGTCGCGCAGCTGGGCAGCCTCTTCAAATTCCAAGTTTTTAGCTGCCGCTTTCATCTTCGCATCTAGCTCGCTAATGAGCTCTGGAATTTTGGAGAGAGGGATCTCATCCAGCGCAGGCAAGGCTTTTTCCAGATCCTTGCCCTTGAGTTTGCGGGAGATGGCTAAAAAAGACAAAATGGCGTTGCTGTTTTTCTTAACGATGGGCTTAGGGGTGATGTTGTGCTGGCGATTGTATTCCAACTGAATTTGGCGGCGGCGCTGGGTTTCGGCAATCGCTCTTGCCATGCTGCCAGTCAGCGTGTCAGCATACATCACCACCATGCCGCGGACATGGCGCGCTGCCCGCCCAATCATCTGGATTAGGGATCGCTCCGCCCGCAAAAATCCCTCTTTATCTGCATCCAAAATGGCCACCAAGGAGACTTCTGGCAGATCCAACCCCTCCCGCAACAAATTGACCCCCACCAGGACATCAAAAGCTCCTTCCCGAAAATCTTGGAGGATCTCAATGCGCTCGATGGGGGTAATCTCAGAGTGCAAATAGCGAACCCGGATCCCGCATTCCTGCAAGTACTCCGTGAGATCTTCAGCCATGCGTTTGGTAAGGGTGGTCACAATGACCCGTTCCGGGAAGCCCTGCTGCGAGCGCTCTAGGCGCAGGTAGATTTCTGAGAGCAGATCCTCCACTTGACCGGCTGTGGGGCGGACATGCACTTCTGGATCTACGACACCGGTAGGCCGAATAACTTGTTCTACAACCCGGCCTGTGCCCGGTATGTAGAACTTCAGGGGTTTGCCATTTTCCACCACGGTTTCAAACTGAGCTTCGCTTTGTTCTAATTCCCAGTTGCCGGGCGTGGCGGAAACAAAGATGCATTGGTGGACTTTGGCCCAAAATTCCTCGGCTTTAAGGGGGCGATTGTCAAGGGCGCTGGGCAGGCGAAAGCCGTGATCCACCAGCACCTGTTTGCGGGCGCGATCCCCATTGTACATGCCCCGGATTTGCGGCACGGTAACGTGGGATTCGTCCACCACCAAGAGCCAATCGTTGGCCTGGAAGTAGTCCACCAAGCAAGCAGGCGGCTCCCCTTCCTTGCGCCCCGTCAAATGCCGGGAGTAGTTTTCAATGCCGTTGCAGTAGCCCACCTCCCTCAGCATTTCCAAATCGGAGCGGGTGCGCTGCTCCAGCCGCTGAGCTTCTAAAAGCTTGCCCTGGCGGCGAAAGAGATCTAGCTGCTCTTCCAGCTCTTCCTCAATGCTGCGGATGGCCTGTTCTAGTCGCTCTTCGGGTGTTACAAAGTGGCGAGCTGGATAAACCCTGAGGGCGCTGACGCTGGTGAGGATCGCGCCTGTCACCGGGTCAAGGAGGCGAATGGCCTCGATCTCATCGCCAAAAAACTCAATGCGAATTACTCTATCCTCATAGGCAGGCACAATTTCCAGCACATCCCCTTTGACGCGAAACCGCCCCCGCGCCAGTTCCAGATCATTGCGCTCGTACTGGATGCCGACCAGATCCCGCAAGACCTGCCGTTGGTCAATTCGTTGGCCCACTTTAAAGGGGATAGAAGCCTTTAGGTATTCCTCCGGCATGCCCAAGCCGTAGAGGCAGCTTACGGAAGCCACAACAATGACATCCCGCCGTTCAAAGAGGGAGCGGGTAGCCGAGTGCCGCAGCATGTCAATTTCTTCGTTAATGGAAGAAGACTTGGCGATGTAGGTGTCGGTGCTGGGCAAATAGGCTTCCGGTTGGTAGTAGTCGTAGTAGCTGATGAAATACTCGACAGCATTGTAGGGAAAAAGCTCGCGCAGCTCGTTGCACAGTTGTGCAGCCAAGGTTTTGTTGGGGGCCATCACCAGGGTTGGCCTGCCAATCTGCTGGATAGTATGGGCAATGGTAAAGGTTTTGCCAGTTCCGGTTGCCCCTAGCAGAGTTTGAAAGCGATGGCCCTCTAAAATAGACTGCACCAAGCCAGCAATTGCCTGAGGCTGATCCCCGGTGGGCTGGTAGGGGGAAACCAGTTGAAACTCAGACATAGGCCTAACCCTTTACAAGCTGTAGATTTGTCCATCTACCAGCAGATGAGTGATGCCTTTCTTTTGCAACTGCGAGCGCACAATTCCCAGAATGTAGCCGGGAAAGTGGATGACCCGGTAGGGCGGGTGGGTGTTGCTGCCTCGGCGGCTCATTTCGCAAAAGCGCCGGGCCACCTTGTGGTTGTCAAAAACGGGCAGCGTATTGGCATTCTCGATCCCTTCCAAGGATCCCGGCCCCAAAAATTCCTTGAGGGGGCGGGTGGCCAATTCTTGGTAGCGGTCCACCACTACGTAGCAGGTCTCGGGCAGCTCCAGCTCCTCCAGGGGAAGCACCTGAATTTGATGGACAGGCCCAGCGAGGGGATCTGGCTCTGCTTCGGCGTCCTCCGGAAGATCGTCACTGGTGTCTTCCTCCTCTTCCGCTTCATCGTCGTCTTCTTCTGCAGCCAGATCTTCCTGCAGCTCAGCCACCAGGTGGGCTGGCAGCGCTTCAGGGGGCAGTTCTGCTCCTTCGCCCGCCTGACTAGAGGCGTCCTCTGGAGACAAAACCTGTTGTGGCTGGGGCATCTCTTCCTTGTCCCTGTCTTTGCGGCGGGCTGCTAAGCGTCTGAGCTGGATTAGCTGCTGGTACTCGTCAGGAGGGATATTTTCCTTGAGAACGCGGGTGATGGTGGCGAGGCTGACGCGGAATTGCTCCGCCAGTTCAGCAACAGTAGCTACCGAGTCGCGGTAGGCATTGACGATCTGCTGTTGTTCTTGCTTTGACAGTTTGCTGCGAGCCATCGCCATTCACCCCCTCCCAAAAGTTCTTATGGGCAGGTGGCGTTGACCGGCAACCCGCCTGAGGCCGACGGCCAGTGCTTCCCAGTCTAACCCCTTGCCACTCAAGACGCGGCTCCTTTTGAGCGAAAAGCGTGCCCATTCAAAATGCAGGCCAGGGGAGCGAGCAGGCAAGGGGCATCAGGGGTGTAGAGCGGTGATCAAGTCCGCTTGGTTGAGCAGCAAGTCTGGTGGGCGGCAGTCCACAAGCGTTGGAAATTGGAGGAGCTCCTCAACCCTCTAGTCCTCGTTCGCGACAGCGGTGCGGCAGCGCTCCATCAGGTAGCAGAGGCAATCTTGGCGGATGATATGGCTATTGAGGGTGAGCATGGCTGGCACAAGAGGCACACGGGTGCGAATTTCCCCATCCTGGGCATAGAAAAAGCGCTCCGCCACATTTTGGCCTTGCTCATCTTGCACCTCCAGGTAGAAACCGTTGGTGGTCCATCCAATGCAGGTGTGGGGAGGTACCTCCCGAAAGTTAAGCAGATCCAAGTTGGGGGGAAAGCGCAGGTGTGGCTGGGATCCCTGCGGCTTGCCCTCTTCTTCCCCAAAGCTAAAGCTCACCTCTTCCGGGATCCTGACAATGGCGATGCTGTGAAAGAGGTCGATGTCTTGTCTAAGGACGGGGCGCTGCGGGATGGCCGAAAGATGAAGACAGGCTTGCAGAAATGCGTAGGCATGCTGGGTGCCGTAGGGCTGATCCGGCTTGCCGCACTCCAGGGTCACTGCCGGGCAGAAGCGCCCAAAGGCCATGCTCTGCACGCCTTCCGGGCGCCTGAAGTAGAGGACAGTGCGACCAAACAAGGTGGCCAGGTGCAAGGTGGAAGGATCTAGGTAATTGACACAGGCGTAATGGGGGTTGGTGCCCGTGTTGTTGTGGATGTCAACGCTGGCAAAGACGCCGCGTTGCCGCATCTGCCGCAAAACCGCCTCGGCCATGGCATGCTCGGGGGTGGAGCCGGGGCCCCAAATGCGGTTGTAGTCTGGCTGGCCGTCCAGGCGCCGCTGCCCATAGCGAGCAGCCCGTACATTGCCGATGAAGAGGGACAGGGAACGGGGCAGTTCTCGCTCGCGGTAGCAGCGCAGAAGCTGTCGCACTGCCTGCCAACCAGTGGTTTCGTTGCCGTGCAGCAGGACGGACACAAACAAGGGGGGATCCCGCCGCCCCGCCAGATGGATGAGGGTTGGCCCGCCCAAGCGGTCGTAGAGTTGATGAGCTTCTAAATCTAGGAGTTGATCCGGCAGGTGGTCGAGAACGGTAAGCATAAGGGTTGGGCAAGCACTTCAACGCAAACCCTTGGCTGCTCAGGAGCAGAAATGAACAACTGGCTGCCGTGCTGGTGGCTTGGGTCGTCGCCCTGCCCTTTGAGAAGGCATCCCCCCCTCCCAAGCTGGGCAAGGGATCCGTCTTGCCCAGGGGGATCCCCTGCCATACGGGGAGGGCGCTTTCCTAGTCGAGATCCCAAGTGTGTACCGGCTGACCTTGCCGCTGCCGTTCCCAGTAGGCACAGGTCAATTGTTGCATATCTTTACCATGCTGGGGACGTAGCGCCACTGCCAGGTGGCCCCATTTTGCAGCTCTTGCTGCAACTGCCGCAGAGCCGAGCTGACCAAAACCTGGGGCCGACTGTTGATCTCGATGTTGAAGCGGGCCAGTTCCGGCACCACCAGCGGATTGTTCACGGCCTCCAGGTAGGCTGAGTTAATCGGGGCTGGATCTCCCTGGGGGTGACCAGCCAGGCTTCCAGCTCAAACCCGCCCACCGGGGATCCCTGGGCAGAAGGCCGGCAAATGGGATCCAGCCCCGGCACACCGGCGAGCCAGCGGTCGAGCAAATCCGTTTCTTGCTGCAGCCGAGCTTTGAACTCGGCAAAGTCTTCGTCGCTAAAACTCAGGCAGGTGATCTACTGGCCCATCGGGTCAACTCCGCGGCTTTTGATAAGACCACCGTATCGCTGCTGCCAGGGATCCCGGGGTAGGACAGTTTACCGCTGTTGCCTCCTGGCCAGCTCTAGCCTATGGTTGCTGGCTGGATATCCCAGGGCACTTGGCTGTCTAGCCTGCTGTTATCGAGACATCTTCGATGCGCAGGGCAGGAAAGGCAGCCGTGCCGTTGAAGACAGTTACTTCCTGGGAGATGGCAGAGATATTGCGCAAACAGTCGTAGAGGTTGCCGGCAATGGTGGTCTCCAAGATGGGGCGCTTCTCGCCACCTTTGACCAAGAAGCCCCCCTTTACTACCCCAGAGAAATCTCCTGTGATGGGGTTGCTGCTGCCAGAAAGCCGGGTGACGATGATGCCCCGCTCCATCGCGTACAACTCCGCCAGGGGCGTTGTCCCTGGAGCCAAGCTCAGACAGGCCGGCCCCACTCCTGGCAAGCTGCCCGCTCCGCCTGTGGCATGGCCATTGGAGGGAACGCCGGCAGCCCGGCCCTCGTAGCTGTTGTACATGAAGTTGCAGAGGATCCCTTCGTGGATTAGGGGGGTGACTTGGCGGGGGATCCCCTCGCGGTCAAAGGGCTCGATGAGGTAGCCAGGCAAGCCCAGGCCTTCCGAAACCAGCGTCAACAGAGGGCTGGCGATAAGGGATCCCATCTTCTGCGCCAGGGGGCTTTTGCCTTTGCGCACTGCATCCGCCCCCAGCACAAAGAGGAGGTCTCCCAGAAACTCCTCCACCACATCCGGCGGCAGGACGATGGGGCCACGAAAACTCTCTCCCTTGCTAGCCCCCAGGGCCCCCACGCACTTTTGCACAAAGCGATCAAAAGCTCGCTCTAGGGCCGGCACTAGATCCGCCCGCTTCTGGACGCTGTCGCCGTCGTAGGCAAAGCTGCCTACCTCATCCCCATCGATGGCCATGCCAAATAGGGATCCGCCCGCCTCAACGCTGTGGTAGTTGGCGCGGATGCCGGTGGAAGAAGCAATGGCCACGGTATCCTCTTCCACACTGAAGGAGCCGCTGTCGATGGTGATGCGCGGGTCTTTGGAGCGCACCCACTCCACCAGTTGGGATCCCAGTTGCGTCAGCTCGGCAGCATCCAGCTCCAGCAGGCCTGGGTCAAGGGCAAAGGGCACCTGGGGTAGAGGCTGGGGATCCGGCAGGCCGTTGAGGGGATCCGCCGGCGAAGCCTTGGCCATGGCCACCGCCTCAGCTGCTGTTTCGGCCAGATCCTCTGGGCGGTTGGAGGTGGCAAAGCCCAGCCTGCCGCCACAGAAAACCCGAATGCCAAACAGGGTTTCACAGCTAGTGCGAACTAGGTTGAGGTCATTTTTCTCAAAAGTGACTTCCGTCTCGCGGCCTGAGTTGGCAAACACCTCGGCTTGGTCAGCGCCGGCAGCCAAGGCTTTTTGCACACCCTGTTCGCAGAGATCTAGCAAGTTTTCGGGGGAAATAACAGAGCCGGGCATGGCTGAGAGGGGCAAGAGAACAGTTCTATTATCAACCTAGGGCCAAGATCTCGCTCAGGGGCAGGAGACAAGCCCTCCCTCAGGCGGCGGCCCCTACTCCAGCGGCTGATCCGAAAAAAGCAGGGGAGCGATATTGGCCGCCTGGTTGAGCGGGATCTCGTCGTGGATGGCGTACTGGTAAAACTGGTCTATGCGCCGGCACAGGCCCTCTGGGGTTAAGGCCTGCACGTTGGAGCTGATGATGTAGCTCTGGGCAGGAGAGGTTCGGAACGCCTGAAAGGCTTTGCGACAAAACGCCTGCTTGGCTTCGGGATCGGCCTGGCGCCACTCCGGCCCCGTTAGTTTGCCAGATAGTCCTGGCTCAGTTGCTGCCCAAGCGCTGGACGCGACCCAGGGCAGTCCCGTGCCCAAAACCAGACACGCCAGGAGGAGCAATAGAAGTCTCGCTTTCAGAAGCACCTGCTGCCAAAAGAGCCACAGCGGTTGCCCATGTTGCACCATCGTTGGATAGGCTAGGGGGTAAATTGGAATGCCAGAGCACTTCTAGCCATCCTACCGCTCCTCGCTCGCCCCCAGGCAGCGGTAGGGTAGCAGCCAGTCCTCAACCCATGGCCCGTAGCAGACCCCGCCGAAAGCAGCGCTTTCCCCACCTCCTCGGCTCCAAGTGGACTTCGGTTCAGCCTGTGCTGGGCTGGCGACATTTTCAGGTTACCGCTCGCCAAGAGGGGGAAGGGGGGGTAGTGTTTGCCGAGCTCAAGGCCGTCTGCGATCCCCAGGTGCGCCTCTGGGTCAACGCGGCCACCCTGAAGAACCGGGATCTCTGGCAGCCGGGCTGGACGCCGCTGGAAGGGGGGCTTTCCTGCGGGCGGCAGGATCCCCTTCTGGACAGGGCTGGGGGATAGTTTCTCTCAAGCTGGGGCTCAGGGATCGATTAGGATCACCTCTCTAGTGTGGTGTATTTTAATTCGGAAGCTTGAGGAGAAGAAAGCGAGATGGCCAGATGTGACGTTTGCGGAAAAGATCTTAGCTACAGCGATTATCAGTGGGCCAAGCGCTGCGCCAATCCCTACGGGAAGTCTCACCTCATCTGCTTCGACTGCTACAGTGGTTCGTCTTGTCCCATCTGCTATTCCCCTCTGGAGCTGGCAGAATAGAAAGAGGCGTTCTCAAAAGCTGCTTGTCGGTTACTCGACTCCCATCCCCCTAGCTCCTCGGAGGGGGCGATGGTCGACAAGGGTCTCGATGGTTTTCCCAAGGGAGCCGGAAAAGTGCGCATTGGCCAGGGCTACGACATCCACCGCCTCGTCGAGGGGCGCCCCTTGATCTTAGGCGGGATCCAGATCCCCTACGAAAAGGGGCTGCTGGGCCACAGTGACGCCGACGTGCTCACCCACGCCATCATGGACGCCCTCCTGGGAGCTGCCGCCCTGCGGGATATCGGCTACTACTTTCCCCCGGAAGAGGAGCGCTGGAAAGGCGCAGACAGCATGCTTCTCTTGCAGCAGGTGGTGCAATGGGTGGGCCAAGAGGGCTGGCGCATCGCCAACGTCGATAGCGTCGTGGTAGCGGAGCAGCCCAAGCTCGAGCCTCACATCCCTGCCATGCAGGCTCGTCTAGCCGAGGCCATGCAAATATCGCCCAAGCAGGTAGGGATCAAGGCCACCACCAACGAAAAACTGGGTCCTGTAGGTCAGGGGGAGGCTATGGCTGCCTTTGCTGTGGCCTTGCTGGTGGAACGCTGAGGGCATTCCTACCTCACCGTCAACTCCACATCCCCTGTGCTTCTCAGGACGTTGATCCCCACCCCTCCTGCCTGGAGATACAGGCCAATGTCCAGGGATCCGCGCCCCACCTGAATGTTTTCGAGGGTAACATGGGGCAGCCACAGGGGCAGGGTGGGCTGAGTCAGGTGCACCCGCTGGGCCAAGCCGTCGATCTCCAGGCCCAGGCAGGCCTGCAGCAGCAGGAACACGCTGGCCGCCGCCCAAGACTGGGGCAGACAGGCCACCGGATAAAGGGTGGGGCCTTCCCGCTGGCGACGCCGAAAGCCACAGAACAGCTCTGGCAGCCGCCGCAGCTCCAGAAACTGGCTGGCATCGAACAAGGCTGTCAACACCTGGGCCGCCTCCGCCTTATAGCCATAGCGGGAGAGCCCTGCCGCAATCAGGGCATTGTCGTGGGGCCAGATGGAGCCGTTGTGGTAGGACATGGGATTGTAGCGCCCTTCCCCTTCCGCCAGGGTGCGGATCCCCCAGCCGCTAAAAAAAGCCGGCTCCAAGAGTTGCCGGGCAATGCGCTCGGCATGCTGCGGGTGAGCGATCCCGGAAAACAGGCAGTGGCCCATGTTGGAGCTGCGCACGCGACAGGGTTGCTTGCGCCCGTCCAAAGCCAGGACGTAGCCGCCCAGCTCTTCACACCAAAACTGCTCCCAAAACTGCTGCTGCAGCTTTTCTGCTTGCTGCCGCAGTTGCGCCGCCTGCTCTTGCCGCCCCAATAGCTCTGCCATCTCCGCTGCCAACAGCTTGGCCTCGTAGGCGTAGCCCTGCACCTCGCACAGGGCTATGGGTGGCTCCGCTAGGGATCCGTCGGCATAGAAGATGGCGTCTTCCGAATCTTTCCAGCCCTGATTGCGCAAGCCCCGTCGCGCCTTGCTGGCATACTCCAAGAAGCCGTCGCCGTCCAGATCCCCGTAGGTGTCCATCCAGCTTAGGGCTGCTTCGATGTTGGGCCACAACTGCCGCAACAGCTCGAGGTCGCCGCTGCGGCGCACATAGCGCCCTGCTAGCACCACAAACAGCGGCGTTGAGTCGATGCTGCCGAAATAATTGCCAAAGGGGATCTCGCGCGTCTTGGCCATCTCGCTGTAGCGCTGCTCGTGCAAGATCTTGCCCGGCTCGGCGTCGCGGCTGGGATCTACCTCCTGGGCCTGGTGGGCTGCCAGGTACAGCAGCACTCCCCGCGCCAAATCGGGAAACCACCAAAGGGTGGCTAGGGCAGTGATCAGCGCGTCGCGGCCAAAGACTGTGGCAAACCAAGGTACGCCAGCGTGGGGATAGAGCCCATAGGGAGTGCGGGCCAGCATCATCACCAGGTCGTCCCGCGAGGCGTTGAGCCACTCGTTAAACTGAGCGTTGCCAGTGTCGATGCGGTGGGCCAAAGCTCTTAGCGCCGCCCGCTGCTCCCGTTCTGCCTGCAGCGCCTCCTGGTAGGTCAGGGGCGGGATCTCCTCGCCGCCATAGCTGCAGACTACCCTTACTTCTAGATCCCGCTCCTCCTGAGGTGCCAGCGGCACCCACCACTGCGCTAGCTTTTCCGAGACCACGTCCGGCGGAGGGGAAAATAGGAGCCGCGTCTGCCGCTCCAGTCCGTCTAGGCCGCGGTAGCGCAAAGTTACCCCTTCCGGCGTCACCTGGGCCGGCAACAGTTGCCCCCGCTGCGCCCGCCGGATGCCGCGAATCTCAAACATGTCGGCAAAGTCGGCCTCAAAGCGCAGGGTAAGCGGCACGCGGAGCGTCTCCAAACCGTAGTTGTGAATGCGAATGCGCTCATAGGCCACGTTGTTCCACAAGAAAGTGGTGCGCAAGACGTGTAACGTCTCTTGTTCAATGAACTGCCCCTCCGAGGTGGTGAACTCGGGGTTGGTGAGATCCACCGCCAGAATGTCCTTGTCTTCCCGCACCTCTGAGCTGAGCAGCAGAAACTGCTTCCCCTGCAAGTCCAAGACCAGCCGAGATAAAAAGCGGGTGTCATCGCGAAACAGGCCGTGATCCTGAACACCAAGGGGGCGCATGTTTCCCAGGCGGTCAAAAACAGCAAAGCAGTTGTCCTGCTTGAGGACGTGGGGACGCGCCTCCACCAGCGAAGCGCTGGCGCGGATGTAGTACTGATCCTGAATCTGGATGATGTCTTCGGCCATCTCGGTCTTCGCACCCAACCAAAGCAGCAAAACAGCAGCCTCGCAGCTAGCTCAAGCTTTAACTAGGCAGAGTTGACAGGCCAGGGGTGGCTTTCTTCGAGCGCTCCTGCCGCTCGTTCACCAACTGGTTGTAGAGGGCCTCGTATTCCGACACCATCCTCTCGACGCTAAACCGCTCCTCAAACACCTGCCGCACCCCAGCTCGGTCCAGGGATCCCACCTTTTCCAAGGCCTCCACTGCCTCTTCCACGGAGTCAACAATAAAGCCGGAGCGGCTGTCGGCCATCACCTCGGGCACCGAGCCAAAGCGAGTAGCAATCACCGGCGTGCCACAGGCCATGGCTTCAATCATCACCAGCCCAAAGGGCTCCGGCCAGCGGATGGGAAACAGCACCGCGTAGGCCTTGCCCAAGAACTCGTTTTTCTCTTGGTCAGTGATTTCCCCAATGATCTCCACATTGGGATGGCGGCTAGCCAGAGGCTTAATTTCTAGCTCGTAGTACTGGCGATCCACCGCGTCGATCTTGATAGCAGCCTTCAGCGGCATCCCTGCCCGCGCGGCAATTTCAATGGCCGTGTCCAACCCTTTTTCCGGCGAGACCCGGCCCAGAAAGGCCAGGTAATCCCCCTTTTCTGGGTAGAAACGGTGGAGATCCAGGGGTAAGCCATGGTAGACCGTCCCCACCCAGCGCGCCTGGGGCAGCGGCCGCCGCTGGGCATTGGAGATGGAGACCACCGGAATGTCCTGAAACTCGCTGTAGAGAGGCTGCAGCTCCGGAATGTCCAGTCGCCCGTGTAGAGTGGCCAAAAAAGAGACTTGAGGGTGGCGGCGGGCCAGGGCGTAGGGATAGTAGTCGATGTGGCCATGGATAATGTCAAACTCGTTGGCCATCTGAAAGGCCTTCTCCACCATCAAGATGTGGGGAGCTACCGTATCAATGGCCGTGGGATCCAAGCGCAAAGCCCGCTCCCGGAAAGGGATCAAGCGAGCCTGGGTCTGAGAGTCGCCGCTAGCAAATAGAGTCACCTCGTGCCCGCGCCGCACTAGCTCTTCAGTTAACCACGAGACCACCCGCTCGGTGCCGCCGTAGAGCTTGGGGGGTACACTTTCGTGCAACGGGGCAATTTGGGCAATGCGCATCGTTATCCTCCAAACCAAATTGGTAGCCGTTCGGGATTGTTGGTTGCGCCGAGCGAAAGGCGCTTCCCAGGTGCTGACCCCGGCAGCCCAGCCCTGTTACAGCTGGTTGCAGGATTTTCTTACAACCCCTTGGCTAAAGCCGGATGATAAAAAAGAGGGAGCTAGCTAGATCCAGCCTATGGGCTAGCCGGCTGGCTTTGTTGTGTTGGCTGGTGAGAAAATAGTCCATCCCCCAAGCCTAGCCGATTTCCAGCACGAATACAATCGCCTCATGGGCCGGCTATTTCTGCCGCGGCAAACAGAGGCAGAGTACCAAGCCCAAATTTTGGGTCGGCCTGCCTAAGGGATCCCACCATGCCCTACATGGTTATCTACGACGGCCTCTGCAACCTCTGTGCCACCGGCGTTCAGCTCTTGGAGCAACTGGATCGCGGACAGCAGTTTTGCTATGCCCCCATGCAAGATACCTCTACCCCGGCCCAATGGGGGATCCCACCGGAGCAGGTGGAGCTGGGGATGATTCTCATCGATCTGGAGCACCCAGAGCGCCGCTGGCAGGGATCCGCTGCCATTGAACAAATTGCCGCCCTTTTGCCGAGCGGGGAGGTGTGGCTGGCTCTGTACCGCAACTTTCCTGGCTTGAAGGTTCTGGGGGATCGAGGCTACGAACAGATCCGGGATCACCGCTACGAGTGGTTTGGCCGCCGTAACACCCCATACCTATCTGTCTACCCTGCTTGTGTTTCCTGCCGGGATCCCTTGGCTGACAACCCATAATACTTGGT
>NZ_JANSHI010000008.1:0-4461 GCF_047461615.1 Synechococcus sp. W65.1
CGTGGTCTACACCGCCTACCTGGGCGGGGATGCGGGGACGCTCTTCCAGGAGGCCAACAAGCTGGCCGAGGGCACAAAGGATGTCTCGGGCCTCTCCACGGGGGCGGTGTGCGTGGAGGGGCAGCTAGGTTTGGCCACAGTCCTTCCTTGGCGCGGCCAGAGGCGTCGTGGAGGGCCTTGAGGGCGGGGTCGTGCAGCAGACCCCAAAGCTTCGCTTGCCAGTAGTGATAAGCCATGGTGTTCTCGCAGCAGGAAGGGGACGTTTAGAACAACTAAAGACAAGAACCCGACAGCCTTCTGGTGTCGAGGTTACAGAGGCTACAAAACACCATCCGTCGATCCCCCTTGCTTCGTAGATTTCTTCAGCTTTTTTTCTGGTCGTCTGGGAGGATCAAGCTTGAGCTTGGCCAACTTTTTAACTAGGCTTGAAAAGCGGGAACGAAGCTGCCGATGTCTTGGGTTTACCAAGAAGCGGAAGGATCCTTTTCTAGCCGGGTCAATTCGGGAAACAGCGCCTCCAAGCTGGGCAGCAGCTTCTGCAGCACAAAGCTCTCCAAGGCCTCGCCGCCTAGGGGATCGGGATTCATCTGCCCATGGGCCACGTCGTTGCGGTATTCGCTTAGGCAAGACCAAAGATCAGCAAGCTGCTTCACATCCGAAACGTGGGCGGCAATGGGAGGAAGGAACTGAAGCTGCTCCTCTTGCTGGACTGATTCGCCAGTTGCAGGGGGATCTCCCAAGGGCTGCTTTTTCCGCTGGATAAGGGATCCCAACTGGTGTTCAACTACTTGCCGCGCTTCTCGTTGGCGGTAGTTTTGGAGCCCCTCACAGAGGCAAAGGGCGGAGACTACCCACTCGCGGGCCAAGAGAATGGCTTGGGTGGTGAGGCGCTTTTCAACATACCAGCGCAGCAGTTGAAAGTGCTTTTGAACTTGCGCTTGGGGATCCGCCGCCTTTTCTGCCGGCAGCGCCAGTTGGCTGTAGCTATCTTGAATACTTTGCAGCAGTAGGCCAAGGGGCTTGGCAAATTGGCCCGCTTCCTTGGCCAACTCCTCGGTAGGGTGGCGTTGTAACTTGCGCAAGTCCTCCTGCAGGCTGACGGGCCTCACCAGCTCTAGGGAACGGGAGATGTCGCGGATGGCCTGTCCAAAGCCCTGCAGCCGGGTGGGCCGGGGATCCCCTTTGCCGGGCTTTTGCTGCCGGTAAAAGTCCCGTTGAACCCTGTCCAAAAGCTGCCCCAGTTCCACCGCCGAGCCGGTGCTGATGAACTTGTCACTAGCCGTCAGCCAGTCCAAAAGCCGAATGGCCGGCGTGAGATCGATGATGGGGGTTTCTGCCTGGCCATGGCGGTAGAGGCCGTAGTAGAGCCCCTGGATCTCGACGTTTTTAGCCTTGCGCAAAAAGGCGGCTCCCAAGAGCATCAGCACCGGGATGGAGCGAAAGGCGTGGGTGATATCAAAAAGCAGCTGGGTGTTAGGCTCGATGCTATCCACCAGCACGTCGAAGATCTCCCAAGTCTCTGCCTCGGTTTTCCCTTCGGGGATAGCCCTGGCAATTTTCTCCACGTGGGAGGGAAGACAGTCCTGCAGACAGTTCCAGTGCGTAGCGCGGGCTTCTTCGGTAAGCAGGAGAACAACCCTGTCAATCTCAAAAAGCTGGCAGAGGGCTTTGGCAACGTAGCAGGTTTTATCTGCCCTTTGCTCTCCAAAGAAATACACTGTCTCCGTGTATTTGGTGGTGCCCAGGGTAGTCAAAAGGGTTTTGGCCATAGGGATCCTCCAGGTGAGCCTGCAACAATCAAAGCATAGGCGCTGGCAAGCTCCTGCAACCTGAAAGCCCCCCTTCACGAAAACAAGACACCTTTTCCCAAACAGAGAAGGTGAAAGAGCCTGAAGTTAACCTAGAAAGCAGTGGGCCTCTGGAGCGATGGGGATTCCAGCATGATCTCGACGAAAAGCTATCGCTCACTCCCGAACAACTTCTCGCCTTGCCAGAGGAAGATGCTACCTGTGAGCTGGTCGATGGGCAAGCTGTTCCCAAACATGAACCTATGTCGCCAAAGCGCTTCCACGCTCGTCTTCAGCCTATCTTGTGGCGAATCCTTGAGGACTGGTGTTCCGCTGCTGAGTGTCCCAAGCCGAGATCCGCTCACACTGAATGGGCAATTGTCCTAAGTCGACAAGGGGAGCCCTGGATCCCGATCCCGGACATCACCTACATCTCCAATGAGCGACTGCCAATTGAGGCCATGGCCGATGAGCCTTGTTCTGCCATTCCTGAACTAGTGGTTGAGATTCTTACTCCAGAGCAGAGTTTTGGGGCTGTACTTCAAAAAGCAGCGGGGATCCCCCGCGTTTGGATTGTGGATCCGCAGGCCAAGAGCATCACAGTCTTCTACCCCGATGCCCCGCCAAAGACCTTTACGGGATCCCAAGCTATTCAAGAGGATTTCTTGCCGGGCTTGAAGGTTGTTCCTCAGGATGTATTTGCCCAAGCGCGGATCCCTTAGCGAGCAGCAACCTCAAACAGCAAAAGATAAGGAGGATCTCCTGATGCTATCAACTACAGAGCCGCTGGTTTCAGGTCAAAAACTGACTCCCGAGCAGTTTCTAGCCTTGCCAGAGGGAGATGTTACCTATGAGCTGGTCGATGGACAAGCCGTCCCCAAGGATGCGCCCATGTCGCCCCAAAGGTTTCATGCCTCCCTGCAGAAACGACTGCTTTGGATCCTGGATGCATGGTGTCAGGGTAAGGGGGATGTGTACACAGAGTTAGCGATTGTTTTGCAGCGGCAAGGGAAAGAATGGTTTCCGGTTCCCGACCTACTCTATGTTTCCTTTGAGCGCTGGCCAGCCCAGCATACCCAAGATGGACCTTGTCCGGTAGCTCCTGAGTGGGTGATTGAGATCCTTTCTCCTGGCCAAAGCTTTGGGGCGATGCTTCAGAAAGTAGCCGATTACTTGGATGCGGGCGTCCCCCGAGTTTGGGTGGTGGATCCCCAAGCTAAGAGCATCACAGTCTTTTATCCCGATGCCCCACCGCGGACATTTACTGGATCCCAAGTGATTCAGGATGAGTTCCTCCCAGGTCTAGCGGTTGTCCCGCAGGATGTGTTTGCCCAAGCGAGGATCCCTTAGTTGTTTTAGCTATTTTTGAGAGGGTTACCATGATTGAAGCTCTAGAAGGGCTAGCGCAAGAGCTTGCTGAAAACTCTGCAGCAGTTCCTCGGAAGATTTGGACGGATGAAGAGTTTATGGCCCTGCCTGATGATGGCAATCGCTATGAAGTTGTGAACGGGGAACTGGTTGCCGTGGGCTCGGCAGGTGCAAAGCATGGGTACTATGTAAGTTTGATTCACATCCTCCTGGGCGCCTATGTCCGCAGCCAAAAGCTTGGCTTTACTTTCGACGCTGATACCTCGTTTAAAATGAAATCTGGCAACCGCCGCTCCCCAGATTGTTCTTTTTTCTCCAAAGAGCGGCTGCGATCCCTTGGCGGGATCCCCAAGGGCTACATCGAGGGAGCTCCGGACCTGGCTATAGAGGTTCTCTCTGAGGCCACTGTAGGAGAGATCCACGACAAAATTGTCGAGTACTTTGAGAACGGATCCCGGCTTGTTTGGGTCATTCATCCCGAAGAAAAGTATGTTTTAGTCTACCGCCAGCCTGAGCCCGCAGCATTGAAGCGGCCAGGGGACATTCTGGAAGGCGAAGAGGTGATCCCTGGTTTTGCCTTGGATTTGTCAGAGTTTTTTGCCGAGCCTGAGTTCTAGGGTTCTAAGGCACCTGGTAAACTGGCCCCAAAAACGGGATCCGCTTTCATGGCACCACTTCACCCGCAAGTCCTGGGGCGCAACCCCAGACGGCTGCGGATTGCCCTGCAAAGGTTTACCCCTGAGCAACTGGCCTGGCGGGTGGTTGTGGGCCTAGGGCTGTTGGCGCTGGGATCCCAGCTGTGGGCTCGTTCGCTGCTCTTGGGGTTGGTGCTTGTGGGGGTGGGCCTATGGACTGGGATCCCTTGGGGGTTGGGGCAAATCTTGAGCTTGGATCGCGAAAACCAACGGGTCACCTTAACCCGTCTGCGTGGCCCTTGGGGAATTTGGCGGCAGCAGGCGTTCTCCTATCCCTTGGCTCAATTGCAAGGGGTGCGGATACATCGGGTAGGCTGGGAGGTCTTAGACAACCAAGCCCAAGAGAGTTTCCAAGTCCAAAGTCAGGTGCGGCTCCAGTTTCGCGAAGACCCTTCCCAGCCTGATCTGAAAGAGGAGGTCATCGCTTGCTTCAATAGCCAAGTAGGCGTCAAAGGGAGCGAGCCAGAGGCTTTCGTGCTCTCTCAGCGGCTGGTGGGCTGGATTCAGGCATATCTAGGAAATCCAAAAAAGAACCCCTTGTCCTAAAGCTCCCTTGTCAGGGGATACTGTCCTCCCCAGGGAGATAGCGGAAATGCTGGCACAATGCCTGA
>NZ_JANSHI010000008.1:4561-124032 GCF_047461615.1 Synechococcus sp. W65.1
TTAGAAATGCTACCGATTAATCGGCCAGCCTAACTTCTATGAGCGTCCCTAGGGATTTGGTTAACCTGATTACCTTACTCAGCCAGAACACTTTGCCCACTTGGCTTTGGCTAGTCCTTTGGGGATCTTCTCTAGCAGTGCTGATCTACTGGCAAAGGCGGCAGCTGCAGCAAGCTCAGCTGGGCTTTGCAGACATCGTCATGCTGGCGCTGGCGGATACAACGGTTGTGGAGTGCAACGAAACTTGTCGGAAGGTTTTAGGCGATTGGCGGGGCAGGCGCTGGCTTGAGGCCCTGCCAGTAGAGGAGCAAGAGGAGGTGCGGCAGAAAATAGCCCAGCTCACTCCTCAGCACCCCTTCTTTAGCCAAGTCAGTAGGTTAATAGATGGGCGGGGAGAGGTGCGCTGGTTTGAGTGGGTCAACCAGGGCATCTTTGACTGGCGGGGCCGGTTGCAGTTTATTCGTGGGCTAGGCCGAGACATTACCGAGAAGAAGCAATTGGAAGAAAACCTGCGGCTGCGGGAAGCCCAACTGCGCGCTTTGCTAGATGCCCTGCCGTTATCGGTGTGGGCCAGGGATCCTCAAGGAGTGCTGATTTTACAAAATGCCACCGACCGCGCCTGGTTTGGCGATCTGCTGGGCACTTCTTTGGAGGAGGTGAATCAAGACCACTCCGATCGGCAGAAAGATTTCACCTCTGTCCTTCAAGGGGAAGTTACCAAGTGCGAGAGGAAAGAAATCATTCATGGAGAAGAGCGCCATATCTATTCCGTAGCCGTGCCCCTGAGGGAGCAATCGGAAGGTTGGGGGGTTCTCGGCGTTAGCCTAGACATCACCGAGCTAAAGCGCCTGCAACAAAAGCTAGCAGAGCAGCAGGAGCGCTTTCGCGCCTTCATCAACAACAGCCATGACGTCTTGTGCCGGATCGATGCCCAAGGTTTGCTATACATCCTAAATCCCCCAGTTGTTGAGAAAATTTTGGGTCGTGTCCCCAATTCGGGAGAAGCCCTGCCTTTGGATTGGGTTCACCCTGAGGATCGGCAGGTCGTTGCTGATGCTCTTGAGCAACTCAAGGCTCGGCCTGGCGAGACGCTCAGCTTGGTCTATCGGGCCCAGCATGCCGATGGCCATTGGGTGTGGCTGGAGAGCCGCTGCACCAACCTTTTGCAGGATCCTTTAGTGCAGGGGATTGTGTGCAGCAGCCGCGACATTACCCAACAAAAGCAGGTGGAACTAGCTTTGCGGGAAAGCGAAGCCCGCTTTCGGGAAATGGCCGAGGCTGTGCCGGTGAATTTCTTCGTATGTTCCGCAGATCTCAGCCAAGTTCTCTACGAAAGCCCCCGGTGTCAAAGCATCTGGGGATACACACCGGAGGAGTTTTATCAAAAACCGGATCTTTGGAAAGAAAGGCTTCACCCTGAAGATCTGCCCCGTGTTCTTCGATCTCTTCCTCGAGTTATTCGAGGGGAGCAGCCAATCACCTACCGCATCTTCCATCGAGATGGCAGCCTGCGCTGGTTACGCACTTCCTGTCAGCCTATTTTTAATGAGCGGCAAGAAATCATCCGCTTTGTAGGTGTTACGGAAGACATCACCGAGCAAAAAGAGGTAGAGCTGGCTTTACAAGCAAGTGAGGCTCGCCTTAGAGCTCTTCTGGACGGGATCCCTTTTTCCATCTTCCTCAAAGACCTGGAGGGGCGCTATCTTCACGCCAACAGGTTTTATCTACAACAGAGAGGTTTTGAGCTAGGAGAACTTATTGGCAAGCTGGATGATGAGCTTTTCACTCCCGAAGAGGCCCGCGAGTTCCGAGAGCAGGATCAGAAAGCTCTCCAATCCCCGGATCCTGTCAGCTACGAGCGGATTTTTTCCCGCAATGGCAAGCAATTGAGCCAGTGGGTTACCAAATTTGCCCTGCGAGATTGCCAGGGGTATCCCTATGCCGTCTGTGGCGTTGTTGTGGACATAACTCCTCTTAAGCAGGCTCAGGATCTGTTGATGCAAGAAGCAGAGCGGGAGCGACTACTAGGGGCTTTGCTGCGGCGGATCCGACAAGCTCTAGACCTGCCAGTTATTTTGCAAACAACCACTGCCGAGGTGCGGGAGTTTCTCCAGGTGGATCGGGTAATGATCTACCAGTTGCAGGAGGGGGTAGGGGGGTTTGTGGCCGCTGAGTCAGTGGTGGATCCCTGGCCCAGCCACCTGGGCCGCTACGTGTGGGATGAGTATTTCCACAGGGATCCCTGCCATCGCAAGTACCAGCAGGGCTTTGTGCAAGCCATCGAAAATGTGGCGACCGCCAGTTTGGATCCTTGCTATCGGCAGCTCTTGGAATCTTTCCAGGCCCAGGCCAACTTGGTGATCCCAATCCGACGGGGTGAAGACCTTTGGGGCCTCTTGGTGGCGCAGCACTGCCAATCCAGCCGCCCGTGGCAGGAGTGGGAAATTGAGCTTTTGCAGAAGCTGACCGACCAGTTGGCTATCGCGTTGCAACAGGCTCAGTTGTACGAGCAGGTAAAAGCTCTAAAGCAAACGCTAGAAGAAAAAGTGCGGCAGCGCACTGCGGAGCTAGAGCGGGCTTTGCAATTTGAGGCTCTCCTAAGAAGCATTACCAACCGCGTGCGCGATTCTCTCGACGAAGCTGAGATCCTCAGCGCCGCCGTGCGCGAGCTGGGAGAAAGTCTAGATGCCGATGGCTGCGACATCAGCCTTTACAACGCCGATTTCACCCTTGCCACCATCCGCTACGAGTATTGCCCCCGCTCGAAGTCTTACCTAAATCTCTCTGTACCTTTGCAGAGAGGCCCTTACGGAGACGTTCATCGACAACTGCTCAGAGGGCAGTCTTGTCTATTTTGCTTTTCAGGGAAAGCCCTGGAAAACCGCCAAGTAGTGATGGCTTGTCCCTTGCTAGATAAAGGCCAAGTCCTGGGGGATCTGTGGATCTTTCGATCGGCTCGGCGTCCTTTCGACGACCAGGAGATCCGACTTATCCAGCAGGTGGCCAACCAATGTGCCATTGGACTGCGCCAGGCGCGCTGGTTCCAAGCTGCCCAAGAGCAGGTGCAAGCTCTAGAGCGCCTCAACCAATTGAAAGACGACTTCATCAGCATCGTCAGCCACGAGCTGCGCACTCCCCTCACCAGCCTAAGGATGGCTCTCAAAATGCTGCAGATAGCTCCCTCTGAGGAGAAGCGAGCCCAATACCTGGCTATTGCCGAGCGGGAATGTCAGCGGGAAATCGAGCTCATCAACGACCTGCTGGATCTGCAGCGGCTACAAGCCGGGGCCTATGCCCTGAACATCCAAGCCCTCACCTGGCGGGAGCTGCTGGGGGATCTGCTGACGGTTACCCAAGAGCGGGCCCGCGCCAAGGGGCAAACTTTCCAAGCCAGCGTTCCCCTGGAGAGCTCCCTCACGACAGATCCCTTGCTCTTAGGGCGAATCCTGCGCGAGTTGCTGCACAATGCGGTGAAATACACCCCACCCCAGGGATCCATCCGCTTGCAGATCGAAACGGAAAATTGTCGAAGCCGCATCCAGGTCAGCAATAGTCAAGAGATCCCTGCCGAGGAGCTCACGCGCATCTTTGAGCGCTTTTACCGCATTCCCAGCAATGATCCCTGGAAGGAAGGGGGCACGGGTCTAGGCCTGGCCTTGGTGAAACAGATGGTGGATCAGTTGCGCGGATCCATCGAGGTCAGCAGCGCCGCCGGCTGGACAACTTTTACCCTCCACCTGCCCCATCTGCCGCAACTTTAATCCTCTTGGTGAGAATAGCTCCTAAGAGCTTGACTCAGTACTTGAGATCCCCTATCATTGCCTAGGGCGAAGCTACTGATACAGCCTCTCAATAAGCTTGGTCTAGAAAAGCAGGATTTGGAAGGGTTGGTCCGCTTCTAGGGCCAGATCCGTTGCTGCTGACGAAATCAGTGCAGCAGCTTTCCCTGAGATTTTTTTTGAGTTTAGGAGTTGGGTATGCGCTTATCGCGACGGCAGTTGGTTAACGCAGCTGTGTTGGGATCGGTAGCCTTGACAGTAGGCTCGCTGGGGCGTTCGGCTCGCGGCGCCAACCGGGAGGTCAACCTCTACACCTCTCGGCACTACAGCACAGATGAAAAACTATACGAACTTTTCAGACAGAAAACGGGCATTAGGGTAAACTGGGTGCAGGGCAACGCCGACGAGATTCTCCAGCGCCTCCGCAGCGAGGGAGCCAACAGCCCCGCTGACATTTTCATGACAGTAGATGTGGCCCGGCTGTGGCGAGCTCAAAACGAAGGCTTGTTTCAACCTATCCAGTCGGAGACGCTCGCTAAAAACATCCCAGAATCCCTGCGGGATCCGGAAGGCTACTGGTTCGGCCTGACCAAGCGGGCGCGAGTAATCATGTACAACAAGGACAAGGTGGATCCCAAGGAGCTGTCCACCTATGAGGATCTCGCTAACCCCAAGTGGCGGGGCAAGGTGCTCACTCGCTCCTCCAGCAATGTGTACAGCCAGTCTCTGACGGCTTCGATCATCTTGGCGCACGGGATCCCGGAGACGGAAAAGTGGGCGCGGGGCTTGGTGGCCAACTTTGCGCGCCCGCCGGAGGGGGGAGATATTGATCAAATCAAAGCCGTAGCCGCTGGCGTAGGAGACGTGGCCCTGGTCAACTCCTACTATCTGGCGCGTTTGGTCAAATCCGACAAGCCTGAAGATCGCGCTGTAGCAGCGAAAATCGGCGTCTTCTTCCCCAACCAAAAGGATCGCGGCACTCACGTCAACATCAGCGGCGCCGGCATTCTGAAAACCGCTCCCAATAAAGAGGCTGCCATCCAGTTTCTGGAGTTTCTCTCCGGCCCGGAGGCGCAGGCCATCTTTGCCCAGAGCAACAACGAGTACCCGGTGCTGCCAGGGGCGGAGATCGACTCGGTAGTGGCCAGCTTTGGCACCTTCAAGGAAGACACGATCAACGCCGCCAGCATTGGCCGCCTTACCCCCGAGGCCCTGAAAGTCATGGATCGGGCTGGTTGGCGGTAAGGGCTAGGTTCACCCAAAATGCCGGGGTTGCCGAGAGCCTTCTTCTTGGCTCCCCGGTATGGCTAGATCAGATTTTTGCCAGCTCTCAGGAATTGCCATTGCAGTTGATGGGAAAGCTAGCTTGGCTAAATTCAAGAGCGCTTGGAGGCGATGGTTCAGCGGCTGGACGTTGCTGACCGTAGCCTTGACGGGCTTAATTTTGATTCCCACGCTAACCGTGCTGCTCAGCCTCCTTGCCGACGAGCGGCAGGTTTGGGAGCATCTGGCTGACACGGTCTTGGGGCTATATGTGCGCAACAGCCTGCTGATAATGGCGGGGGTGGCGCTGGGAGTCATCCTGGTGGGCAGCGGCACCGCCTGGCTGGTGACGATGTGCGAGTTTTGGGGGCGGGCCTGGCTGGAGTGGATGCTGGTGTTGCCCCTGGCAGCCCCTACCTATGTGTTGGCCTATGCCTACACCGATTTTTTGCAAGTAACTGGGGGCTTCCAGATCTGGCTACGGCGGGTCACCGGCTGGGGGATCGGCGACTACTGGTTCCCCAACATTCGCTCGCTGGGGGGGGCAATCCTGCTGATGACGCTGACTCTTTACCCCTATGTGTATCTCTCGGCGCGGCTAGCTTTCCAGGAACAGTCGGTGGCCTGTTTGGAGGTGAGCCGTTCCCTAGGCTACGGGCCCTGGGCTAGCTTTTTCCGGGTGGCTTTGCCTCTGGCGCGGCCAGGGATCGTGGCTGGCTGCCTCCTAGCGTTGATGGAGACCCTGAACGATTTCGGCACCGTCAGCTACTTCGGGGTCGATACCTTTACCACCGGCATCTACCGCACTTGGACGGCCCTCGGCAATCCGGTGGCAGCAGCTCAGCTCTCGGCGCTGCTGTTGCTGTGGGTGTTGCTGCTGATGGGCCTGGAGCAATTCTTGCGCCGGCGGGCGCGCTACTATCGCCAAGGGCTTAGGCCAGCTCTAGCCCGCTACCGTCTGCAGGGGATCCGAGCGGTGGGAGCGTGGCTAGCCTGTGGGATCCCAGTTGGGCTAGGCTTTGTCGTCCCCGCCCTTATCCTGCTCCAGATGACCCTGCGCCAGGGAGCGGTGGGCCGCCACTTTTGGAGCTACGCCCGGAATAGCCTTCTACTAGCCACCATCACAGCGGTGATTGCCGTTTCGGTGTCGGTGGTGGTGCTGTATGGGCTGCGGCTGCAGCGGGGATCCACCTGGAGCCTGCGGCTGGCAGTGCGCTTGTCTTCTTTAGGCTACGCGCTGCCAGGTATGGTGATTGCCGTGGGAGTTCTGCTTCCCCTAGGGCGACTGGATCAACTGCTGAGCTACTTGCGGCAGGTGCTCTTTCAGCAGCCGCCCGGTTTGGTTCTGAGCGGCACCATCGCCGCCCTGGTATTTGGCTATTTGGTGCGCTTTTTGGCAGTGGCTCTAGCCACCGTCGAGGCAACCCTGCTGCGCATCCCCCCCAGCCTGGACGAGGCAGCCCGCAGCCTGGGGCAGGGATCCCTGGGCACCCTGTGGCGAGTGCACCTGCCGCTGATGGGAGGCGGGATCTTGGGGGCAATGCTGCTGGTGTTTGTGGATGTCATGAAGGAGCTGCCAGCCACGATGGTGCTGCGGCCTTTTAACTTTGATACCCTGGCCGTTCACACCTACCGCATGGCTGCCGACGAACGCCTGGCCGAGGCCGGTGCCCCTGCTTTGGCAATTGTCTTGGTGGGGCTCTTGCCTGTCATCCTGCTCAACTCCCAAATGGCCCGGCAGCGTAACTTGTACTCTTCCGGACGGGAAGAGACCTAGAGGGCCTCGGCACCTGCCACCACCTCGAGGATCTCCTGGGTAATGGCCGCTTGCCGAGCTTTGTTGTAAGCAAGGGTGAGGGTACGGATAAGCTCAGTGGCGTTGTCGCTGGCATTGCTCATAGCTGTCATCCGGGCCGCCAGCTCGCTGGCTGCTGCCTCCTGCAGAGCCCTCAGCAATTGATTGTTCAGGTACAGAGGCAGGAGCGCATCCAGGATTTGCACGGGATCCTGCTCGAAGATCATGTCCGGCGGCGGGGCTGAGACAGGAGCAACGATCTTGCTGCGCTCGACGGTAAACTCTCCCCCCCGCACCAGCAGGTTAAAGATCTCGTCGTCGCGAGCAGCCAGGCGCGTAGGGTCTAGAGGCAGCAGGGATTGCACCACTGGCCGCGAGCTAATCAGGGAGACAAAGCGGGTGTAGATGAGCTCCACCTTATCCACCTTCTCGGAGAGGAAAGCGGAGAGCAGCTCATCCCCAATTTGAGCGGCTTCAGCGGCAGTGGGGATCTGCGGCAGATTCACGTAGGTCTTGGCGATAGGGGCAGAGCGCCGCTGAAAATACTGCACCGCCTTGCGGCCTACCAGGTAAAGCTGCACCTGCTGCCCTGTTTCCTGCAGCTCGCCCACTCGCTCTTCAGTACGCTTGATAACGTTGGCGTTGTAGGGGCCACACAGACCCCGATCCCCGGCCACCACTAGCAGGCCCACTGTTGCCACAGGGCGCTGCTTTAGCAAGGGCAGCTCGACATTTTCCAGCCGCAGCCGCGTCTGCAGCCGATAGAAAACCTGGGCCAGGCGATTGGCAAAGGGACGGGTAGCCATCACCTGCTCCTGAGCCCGCCGCACCCGCGCTGCCGCCACCAGGCGCATGGCCTCCGTGATTTTACGGGTGTTCTTCACTGCCTTGATGCGATCCCGAATTGGCTTTAGCTTGGCCATAACCCTCTCTCTTGTTGGATCTGCCCCTAGGCTGCCTGAGCTACAAAGCTTTGCTTGAACTCTGCAATGGCGGTTTTTAGGATCTCTTCCGCCTCCTCGGTAAGCTGCTTGGTGGAGAGGACAATCTCGCCATATTTGGGATGGGCGGTGCTCAAGTAGGACAGCAGGCCCTGCTTGAAGCTGGAGACCTTCTCTAGCGGGATGTCGTCCAGGTAGCCCTGCGTTCCCGCATAGATAATGGCTACTTGCTGGTCCAAAGACAGGGGCGAATATTGGGGCTGCTTGAGGATCTCCTGCAGCCGTTGGCCGCGGGCCAGTTGCTTTTGGGTGGCCTCATCCAAGTCGGAGGCAAACTGGGCAAAGGCTTCCAGATCCCGATACTGCGCCAGTTCCACCTTCAGGGAGCCAGCGACCTTCTTCATGGCCTTGGTTTGCGCCGCCGAGCCAACGCGGCTAACGGAAATGCCAATGTTGATGGCTGGGCGAATGCCAGCGTTGAACAGATCCGACTCCAGGAAGATCTGGCCGTCGGTAATGGAGATAACGTTGGTGGGAATGTAGGCCGACACGTCATTGGCCTGGGTTTCCACAATCGGCAGGGCGGTCATGGATCCCTCGCCCAATTGGCGGTTGAGCTTGGCTGCCCGTTCCAGTAGCCGCGAGTGCAGATAGAACACATCGCCCGGATAGGCTTCCCGACCGGGGGGACGGCGCAACAGCAGCGACATCTGGCGGTAGGCTACTGCCTGCTTGGACAGGTCGTCGTAGACCACCAGGGTGTGCTTGCCTTGGTACATGAAGTATTCGGCAATGGTGGCCCCGCAGTAAGGAGCCAGCCACTGTAGGGGGGCCGGGCTGTCGGCGCCAGCAGCCACCACGATGCTATAGTCCATTGCCCCCCGCTCGGTTAGGATGTTCACCACCTGGGCGATGTTGCTCTGCTTCTGGCCGATGGCCACATAGATGCAAATGACGTCCTGTCCTTTTTGGTTGAGGATGGTGTCGACCGCAAGGGTGGTCTTACCCGTTTGGCGGTCGCCGATAATGAGCTCCCGCTGTCCCCGCCCAATGGGGATCAAGGCGTCGATGGCCGTGATGCCGGTCTGGAGCGGCTCATACACCGAGCGGCGGTCAATGATGCTGGGAGCTGGGGACTCAATGAGGCGAGTCTCGGTGCAGTGAATCGGCCCTTTGCCGTCGAGGGGATTGCACAAGGGATCGACCACGCGGCCCAGCAGGGCTTCCCCTACGGGAATGCTGGCAATTCTGCCTGTGGCCTTGACGGTAGAGCCTTCTTGGATGTTACGGCCGTCGCCAATCAGCACGGCGCCGACGTTGTCCTCCTCGAGGTTGAGAGCAATGCCCAGCGTGCCATCCTCAAACTCCAGCAGCTCACTGGCCATCACCTTCTCCAAGCCATAGATGCGGGCAATGCCGTCTCCTACCTGCAGAACCGTGCCGACATTGGAGACCTGCATCTCCCGGTTGTACTGCTCGATCTGCTGCTTGATGATGGTGCTAATCTCATCTGGGCGAATGGTAGGCATGGCAGTCCTCTCAGGAAAGGGGATCTCAAAACTTAAGCTAGCTGAGCTGCAGCGCCAGCCGGCGCAACTGGCCGCGCAAGCTGAGGTCAATGACCTGGGAGCCAATCTTGAGGATCACTCCGCCTAGCACCGTGGGATCTTGGCTAATCTGCAGCTCCACGCTGCTAGCTTGCGTGAAGTCCTTCACCCGCTCCCGGATGGATTGCTGCTGGGCTTCGGTCAAGGGCACTGCGGCGGCTACCTCCGCAAGAACAATGTTTTGCAGTTTCCGCTGCAGCTCCAAGAAACGCTGACAGAGAGCCCCAAGGAACATGATGCGGCGGCGGTCGGTCAACAGCTGAAGGGCGTTGAGCAGCAGCGGGTGGATCTGATCGGCAAACACCTGCTGCAGAAGGTTTTTCTTGGCTTCCGTCTTCACCAGGGGGCTAGCCAGAAACTGGCCCAGCTCCGGCGTGGCCTGCAAAACGGCGGCAATAAAGCGCACATCGGCGGTAAAGGTGTCTAGCAACCCCTGTCCAGAAGCCAGAGAAACCAAGGCCTCGGCGTAGGGATCCACTACCCTAAGAGCCATTTTCCGGTTCAGCATGGGTTTCCGTTTCTCCTGAACTCACCTAGCGGGCAAGCATTTGGATCCCTTGCTCAATGAGGCGATGGTGAATCTGCTCATTGAGGTGTTGCGGCAGCTCCTGTTCCACCTTGCGCAGCGCTTGGCGAACAATTTGGCGGCGCAGCTCTTGGAGAATTTGCTCTTGCTCGGCGGCAAGATCCCTTGCCGCTTTGGCGCGCAGCCGTTCGATCTCCTGCTCCACCTGCTGCAACAGCTCCTGACGGCGGGCCTCTGCGCTAGCTTCCGCCTGACGGCGAATGCGCTCTGCTTCCTGCTGGGCCTGTGCCAGCTTTTGCTGTTCCTCCGCCAGCCTCTCGAGGGCTTCCTGCTTGCGCTGCTCCGCCTGCCGCAGCTCTTCGAGGATGCTTTCCCGCCGCTTGGCCAGCGCTTCCCCCACCACTCGGCGACCCAAGAGGTACAGCAAAGTTAGGATAATGGCGATGTTGATGAGGTTGCTTTCTAGAACCGCCTCGAGGATCCCTGGCTCAGCCACGGCCAAAAGCCAAGCGGGCATCCAGCTAAACCCTAGCATCACAAGCTACTCCCCAGGGAACGTTTAACCAGCCACTCAACGGACGCTGCCTAGCAACTTCTCGGTAATCTGGGCGGCGATGGCCTCCACTTGCTGCTGCAGCTGTTCAAGGGCTGCTTGCTTTTCCTGCTCAACCTGCCGCCGCGCCGCTTCCAGCTTGGCTTGGATCTCTGCCTGAGCTGCCGCCAGCTTCTCTAAACGGATGCGAGCAGCAGCCGCTTCCGCCTCGGCAATCACGGCCTGCGCCTGTAGGCGAGCTCGGCTAATCTCTGCCTCGTACTCTTGGGCCAGGGCCGTTGCCTTCTCTAACCGCTCCTGGGCTTCCGCCTGGGTGGAGCGGATGTAGTCGTTGCGGCTGTCAATAACCCGAGTAACCGGCTCGTAGAAGAGAGAGTTAAGCACGGCTACCAACAACAGAAATTGAATGGCGATGATGGGCAGGGTGGCATCCAAGTCGAAGAGACCATTTTTCTCGGCGGCCTCGACGGCCAAAAGGGCTGAGGAGAGCATGGGGCCTCAGGGACAAAAACGGGATTCTGAGCTGAAGCAAGACTAGGGGGCAAGCCGGCAGGGACTGTCCAGACTGCCCCCAAGACGACAGCACTAGGAGGCGAAGGGGTTAGCAAACAAAAGCACCAGCGCCACCACCAAGCCGTAGATGGTCAGAGCTTCCATGAAGGCCAGGCTGATCAACAGGCTGCCGCGGATCTTATCTTCCGCCTCTGGCTGGCGGGCCAGCCCCTCCATGGCCGCAGCAGCAGCATTCCCTTGGCCCAGCCCTGGACCCAGGGATCCCAAACCAATAGCCAGAGCAGCAGACAAAACAGAGGCAGCAGAGGTTAACGAATCCATAGCCATCGTGAGATTCTCCTCGTCGTTACAGAACAGAAGTAGGCACGACTGCAACAGCGCCTTTGGTTTGAGGTGATCTGGCTGGAGTATCCGAGCCGATCGCCCCCTTGTCGGCGACCTCTGGGCACAGGCCCTCGGCCCCAACAAACCTTACCAAGCCCCGGCAACAACCCCCGGAAGAGGTGGGGAGAGCTGAGCGCCCCAGCCCTCGCCGACTCCTCGGCAGCTCAATCGTGGTGATCCCCACCCCCATGGCCTTCCAGCGCCTCTCCAATGTAAGCCGCCGAGAGGGTTGCGAAGATTAAAGCCTGAATGGCTCCGGTAAACAGGAACAGGATCATCACCGGCACCGGGATCAACAAGGGCACCAGCAACACCAACACCGCAATCACCAGCTCCTCGGCCAAGATGTTGCCAAACAGACGGAAGCTTAGGGAGAGGGGCTTGGTGAAATCTTCTAGAACGTTGATGGGCAACAGAACCGGCGTGGGCTCGATGTACTTTTTAAAGTAGGACAGCCCCCGCTTGCTGATGCCGGCCACGAAATACATGATACTGGTAAGCAGCGCCAAGCCGGCAGTGGTGTTGATGTCGTTGGTGGGAGAAGCCAGCTCCCCTTCCGGCAAGGGGATCAACTTCCAGGGGAAAAGATTCCCCATCCAGTTGGAGACAAAAATAAACAGAAACAAGGTGCCAACATAGGGCACCCAGGGCCGGAAGTTTTTCTCGCCAATCTGGGCACGGGCAATGCTTTGCACAAATTCCAAAACATACTCAACAAAGTTCTGCAAGCCAGCGGGCTCCCGCTGCAGTTGACGAGTGCCCAGCAGCACCACCGTCAAAATTAGGGCAATGGCAATCCAACTGGTAATCAGAACCTGGCCGTGGACCGTAAACTTGCCCAGGTGCCAGTAGAGGTGATGGCCAACCTCAAGCTCTGCTAGGAGAAAAGGCGAGGAGAAGGACGGGCTCATAAGCATCAGGAAGAGGAAGATAAACGGCTCAACGTCTGGACGAGGTAGATGAGCAGGGTGACCTTATACGTCATAAACCCAAAGAAGATGGGCAAAATCTGTAGGGACTTTACCTTCGCAGCCAAAACCATCAGCCCAACAAACAGAGCTAGGCGCGTCACCCCTAAGCGGCTGCGAGTTTTGCCCAGCTCTGCCACGCTGCGGCCCAGCATGCGCAGATAGACTACGCCGACCATTGCCCCTAGCAAGTAGTTGCCTGCAACCCCTGGTGAGTAAACCAAGGCCAACCCCAGGGCAATGGCCAGGCTCACGCTAAGGGTAACTAGCGCCAGCCATAACTGCAGTGCCGCATAGCTTCTGCCCACTGTCCCCTCGCGAGAGGTTGGCTCTGGCTGCAGCGAAGCTTGGCAACCCCTCTCCTCCTCATCGTTTTGAGAAAGGGGCACGTCCTCTAGAGGAGGCAAGGGCCTGGGCTTCCACTGGGCTGCCTTCCAGCGGCTGGGACTGTGGGAGAGAAGTCTGAAAGAAGGGGACATGGAAGCGGGATTCCTACCTCTTAGGGGTTGGCCTTAACCCAAAATACCATGGCTGAGTAACAATACTTAACACGCCAGGCCAAACCAAGGCCCTAGGAAACTCCCATCTGCCCTCCAGAAAGACGGCTGGCCCACGAGGTGTTCCTCTAAGAATCTACCACCTTCCTGGATGGGCAATGTCAAGAATTGGAAAACTTTCCAAAGGCCTGCGGCGTAAAGTCTTGGGGAGGGGTAGTTAGGAACTTGTAATATCCTGTAACCCTGGGGAATCTCGCTGCGGATCCCAGCATACTAGGGTCAGGAAGGAGAGAAGGAGAGGATGATCCCACAGGAGTGGCTGCTGAAAGCCATTTGGGCGGACTACAGCCTAGCTGTGGCGCTGACCGTGGTGGTGCCGCTAGCTCTCTTGGTTTGGGCTTTTGCGGTGGGGCTGGGGCCCCTGATCCAGCTTCTGATTGCCTACTGGCGGGTGTCTAGCCTGTTGGCGGTAACCGTATATCTCATGATTGGCGGCCTGCCCATCAGTTTCCTGAGCGGGGCAATGGCACGGCTTTTGATCCCGCTCAGCCTTTGGTTCTGGCGGGATTGGAGCACCGCCCTCGAGCAGTCGAGAAGCTGGGCAGCGCGGGCTTTCTTGCTCTGGCGGTGGATCCTGACTGGCTATATGGGGGTCGGGTTCTTCTTTTCAGGAGCCTTTGTGCCCTGCGCCTTCCAGGCTTCTTTGTCGCTCCAGTGTCGAGCCTGGTTTGAGCCGCCGCTGGGCTTTCGAGAGATCTTCCATCCCAATGTATCCCCCGAGCTGCTCGGGAGCCTAGGGGCCTGGGGCTTGGTAGTTTACCTACTCTACAGCGTCTATTTCGTTTGGCGGCTGCGGCCCCCTACCGAGAAAAGGGAGTTGGCAGCATGAGCGCCCTGCCCTGGCCGCTGGCTCTAGAGCGCTACAGCCAAGCCCACCCCCAGGAGGTGCTGCGGGTAGAGGTGGAAAGCGAGGGGGAAACGGACTTGGTGCTAATCTACCGCGGCTATAGCAGCTCCCTGCGCCGGCCCACTCCCCCCGATCCAGAGGTGCCGGTGATCCCTCCTCAGGCTCGCTTCTTACAGTTAGAGCGCCTTAGTGCCCCTTATCACCCTGAGCGCTCCCGGGTTTTGGCTCTCTACCGCAGCTGGGAGGAGGTGAGGGCTTGGCTAATCCAAGAAGGGATCCCAGTAGCCGAGTAGGGGAGGGCGGGTTTTAGCGCCCCACAGGCGCCGGCTGCCGCTGCAGGAGGGTGTATTCTGCCGGCTGCAGGAGGGACTGCCCCGTCATCTCAGGGGGCTGCGGCAAGCCCAAGATCTCGAGCAGGGTGGGTCCGACATCAGCCAAGGTGCCGCCGGAACGCAGCCTGGCGTCGCCACCGCGGCCCGGGATCTTGCGCTTTTCGCCCTCCACCAGAATGCAGGGCACGGGGTTGGTGGTGTGAGCGGTCCAGGGGTTGCCCTGGTCGTCCCACATCAGCTCGGCATTGCCGTGATCCGCAACGATGAGGGTGGTGCCCCCTACGTCTACCACTGCCGCCAGCAGGCGACCTAGGCAGTGGTCTACCGTTTCCAGAGCCCGCACCGTGGCCTCAAAGTTGCCGGTGTGGCCCACCATGTCAGGGTTGGCGTAGTTCAGCACCACCAGGCTGTACTCGCCGCGGGCAATGGCTTCGATAGCCTTGTCGGTGACTTTCCTCGCCGACATCTCCGGCACTTGGTCGTAGGTGGCCACCAGCGGGCTTTGAACCAAGATGCGATCTTCCCCAGGGAAGGGCTGCTCGAGGCCGCCGTTGAAGAAGTAGGTGACGTGGGCGTATTTTTCCGTTTCGGCAATGCGCAATTGCTTAAGGCCAGCCTCGCTTACCACCTGCCCTACCAGGTGATCCAGGTTCTGCGGCTTAAAGAGCACCTGCACCGGCAAGGTGGGATCGTACTGGGTCATGGTGATGAAGGTGAGGTCCGGAATAAGGCAGCGCTGGAAACCGGAAAAGTCGGGGCAGACGAAAGCTTGGGTAAGCTGGCGGGCCCGATCCGGGCGGAAGTTGAAGAAGATGACTGCATCTCCCGGCCTTACTGCTCCCGGCGCCAAACGGGTGGGGGGAATGAACTCGTCGGTAATATCCTGGGCGTAAAAGTCTGCCATCACCTCGGCAGCGCTGCGGCCACAGCCAGGGCCATCTTCCGTCATAACCTCGTAGGCCTTCTGGGTGCGCTCCCAACGGCGATCCCGATCCATGGCGTAGTAGCGGCCGCTCAGGGTGGCGATGACGCCGTTGCCCAGCCATTGCAGCTCTTTTTGGAGAGCGGCCAGAACTGTTGCCCCTTCGCAAGGGGGAGTATCGCGGCCATCGGTAATGGCATGAACGTAGGCAGGGATCCCCACCTGCGCTGCCAGTTTCAGCAGGCCGTAGAGGTGGTCAATGTGGGAGTGAACCCCTCCTGCAGAGCAGAGCCCGATGAAATGAAACCGGCCTCCCCGCCCCTTGAGTTGACGACAAACTTCCACCAAAAGAGGCTCTTGAAAAAGGGATCCCGTCTCAATGGCATCGCTAATGCGCACCAACTCCTGCGGCACTACCCGCCCTGCTCCCAGAGTTAGGTGGCCCACCTCGGAGTTGCCCATCTGCCCTTCTGGCAAACCCACGGCCCGCCCCGAAGCTTGCAGCAGGGTATGGGGATAGGTAGCCCATAGGCTATCCATGACGGGGGTTCGGGCAGCCAGCACGGCGTTGCCCTCCGCGGCCTCGCGATAACCCCAGCCATCTAGAATGACCAAAACTACCGGTGCCACCGACTGTGCATTCATGAAGCGGTCTCTCGCGTTTTCCAAAACATGATACCAGCCCCGCCAATACGGTACCGGATCCCTAACCTCCACTTTCTTTTAAGGCCAGCAATTGTCAATTAGCCGCGGGAGCTGGGCTGCAGACGCTTGCGCAGGGACTCGGCGCGGCGCTTGGCAATGGCATTTTGGGGATCCAGATTCAACACGGTCTCGTAGGCTTCCAGGCCAGGGCCGTAGAGATTTTTTTTCTCGTAGGCATGGCCCAGGTTATTCCAGGCGGTTACATAGGCCGGATCTGCCGCCACCGCATCTTTGTAGTAGCGAATGGCCAGATCGTATTGCCCCTGGCTAAAGTAGGCAAAGCCAAGAGCGTTGCAAACCGGGGGGATGTTTTCCCCAGCCACTTCCAGGGCTTTTTTGAGCTGGACGATGGCCTGCTCGTAGAGACCCTTTTGCAGGTAGACGCTGCCCAACTCGTAGTGCTCCTGGGGGGATCCCTTGCCCTTGCTTAGGCGGGGCTGGAGCTCGCGAATGACTTTTTCCTGCGCCCATAGGCGCAGCACCCCACGCAAGACAAAGAAACCCACCACCCCCAGGATGCCTGCCAAAGCTGCCAAGTAAAGGAGAGAAGCACTGGCAACCATTTTGTTACCCCACAATTAGCTCTTTAAGCCTGCAGGTGGGCCTCGATAAACCAGAGATCTTTATCGATTTGCCGCGAGATCTCGGTAAACAGGTCGGCAGTGTCGGCGTCCCCCAGCTCGGTGGCGCGGTCAATGTTGCGCCGAACGGCAGCGGCATACTGACCGTAGCGGGCCGCCAAAGCCTGCAGGTGAGCCCGACCGTCTTCAGCCGTCAGGTCGTATTCAGGCAAGCTCGAGGTTTGGGCGACAATGCGGGCCGTGCCGCGGGCAATGCCCCCCAGGGCCGTAACCCGTTCGGCCAGCATGTCCACGTAGTTTTCCAGGGTGCTGGCAAAGGTGTCAAACATCTCGTGCAGGGCGATGAAGTTCATGCCTTTGACGTTCCAGTGGGCCTGCTTCACCTGAGTCTTCAAATCCAGGGTGTCCGCTAAAGACTGGTTGAGCAGCTCCACCAGTTGCGCGCGGGCCTCGGCCGGCAAGTCGAGCTGAGTGGGGTAGAGACGGGTTTTTTCGGCGCTAACCATAGCCAACCTCCCAACTGTTGTGGAATCCGCTGGGGCCATCAGTCTGTCAGCTCCCAACTGGGCCTATACTAACACAAACTCAGAATGAGTATGAGTTAGCAAGCGGTTACTTGCCAATGCAAAAGCGGCTAAAGATCTGATCCAAGACTGCCTCGGAGATCTCCTCGCCGGTGATCTGGCCAAGGGCGTGCAGCGCCCCCCGCAGGTCGATGGTCCAGAAATCGAGGGGGAGCTGTTCCCGCATGGCCTGGGCCACTTGTTCTAGGCTGGCTTGGGCCTGGCGGAGGGCGGCGGCCTGGCGCTGGTTGAGGCTGACCTCCAAGTTGGGCTGGGGTCGCCCCTGGGTAACAAGCTGCTCCAGGGCTTCTTCCAGCTCTGGGATCCCCTTGCCCTGGGCGGCAACAGCAGGGACACGGTAGGTGATTTCGGGGGGGAGAGAAATGCCGTTGGGGGAGGCGAGGTCAGTTTTGTTGATCACTAGAATCAGGGGGCGGTGGCGGATAGAGGCATAGATAGCCGCATCAGCCTCCGTCCAGCCCGCCTGAGCATCGATGACCAGCACCAGCACATCGGCGGTCTGGGCCAGCCGTTGGGAGCGCTCCACCCCCAGCCGCTCCACCGGATCGTCAGTGGCGCGAATGCCGGCGGTATCCAGGAGCTGGACGGGGATCCCTCTCACCACCAACTGGGACTCCACCACATCCCGAGTGGTGCCAGGTAGATCCGTGACAATAGCGCGATCCTGCCCTGACCAGGCGTTGAGCAGGCTGGACTTGCCCACATTGGGCCGCCCGACAATGGCCACTTTCACCCCAGTGCGCAGCAGTTGCCCCCGTTCGGCAGTGGCCAGCAGGGCCTGCATCTGAGCCTGAATGTCTTGCAGCCGGGCCTGCCAAGCCGGGACATCCAGAGGGGGCAGATCCTCTTCAAAGTCAATTCGCGCCTCGATCTCGGCCAATAAGCCCAGGAGCGCCTGGCGCAGGGCGCGGATAGACTGTCCCAGTTTGCCCTGCAGACCCGCCAGCGCCATTTGAGCTGCCTGCGGAGAGCGGGCTGCCACCAGATCAGCCACACTTTCGGCCTGGGTTAGATCGATGCGACCGTTTAGGAAAGCGCGCAGGCTAAACTCCCCTGGCTGCGCTAGCCGGGCTCCCTGGCGCAGGCACTGCTGCAGGGTAGCCTGAACCACCATAATGCCGCCGTGGCAATGGAACTCCACCACATCCTCGCGGGTGTAGGAGCGGGGGGCCTGCATCCACACAGCCAGAGCTTCGTCCAGTGGGTGGCCCTTCTCGTCATGGATCCAGCCATAGAGAAGGCGATGGCTCTCCCAGGTGGCATTGCGGCGGGCGGGAGTAAAGATCGCCTGGGCAATGGACAGAGCCCGCGAGCCGGAAAGGCGCACAATGCCAATGCTGCCCTGCTCGGGCACCACGGCGGTGGCAATGGCAGCAATGGTGTCGGCCAGGGGTGTAGTGGGATCCATAGGTGAATGGGCTATGCCTCAGTTCCCTGTAGGCAGGAGCCCGGCCTTAACTCGAAAGAAGCTGTAAAAAGCTAAGCTCTCCCGCCGAGGTCAGGGTAGCTTGGCAGTGGCGACCTGCACTTGTCCTAACAAAATATGAAGCCGTTACGCACGTTTAGGGTAATCCCTTACCTGCCGCCTGCCTTGGAGAGCCTGCGCTTTTTGGCCTACAACCTGCATTTTAGTTGGAACGTAGAAACCCGCACCCTGTTCCGGCGCATGGATCCAGATCTGTGGGATGCCTGCGGGCACAACCCTGTGGCTCTTTTGGGCCAGATCCGGCAGGAACGCCTGGATGAATTGGCAGAGGATCCGGGGTTCTTAGCCCAACTGGAGCGAGCTAGCCAGCAACTAAATAGCTATCTCCAACGAGACACGTGGTACCGTCGGTACCGCTTATCCCATGCGGTGGAAGGGGAATGCTACGCCTATTTTTCCGCGGAGTTTGGCTTGGCCGACTGTCTGCCTCTTTACTCAGGGGGTTTGGGGGTGTTGGCCGGGGATCACCTCAAGGCAGCCAGCGACTTGGGCCTGCCGCTCGTGGGTGTGGGCCTGCTCTACCAAAAGGGGTATTTCCGCCAGTACCTCAGCCCCGATGGCTGGCAGCAGGAGCGCTACCCCATCAACGATTTCTTTAACATGCCCCTGGAGCTGCAAAGAGACGCGGAGGGCCGCGAGATTCGCATTGAGGTGGACTACCCCAACCGCAAGGTATTTGCCCGCATCTGGAAAGCCATGGTGGGGCGAGTGCCCCTATACCTTCTCGACACCAACATCGAGCCCAACAGCCAGTACGACCAGGACATCACCGACGAGCTCTACGGGGGCGACCAGGATGTGCGCATCCACCAGGAGATGATGCTGGGGATCGGTGGTGTACGGGCTCTGCGCGCCCTTGGGATCCACCCCACTGTCTACCACATGAACGAGGGGCACTCTGCCTTTTTGGCAGTGGAGCGGATCCGCCTGTTGATGGTGGAGCAAGGGCTGAGCTTTGAGGAGGCCTGGCAGGTGGCTAAGTCGAGCCAGCTGTTTACCACCCACACGCCAGTGCCTGCGGGGATCGACCTGTTCCCGCCAGACAAAATCGACTACTACCTGGGCTCCTACTACCGCCAGATGGGCCTAAGTCGGGAGCACTTTTTGGCCCTGGGTCGAGAAAATCCAGGCGACTTCCAGTCCCCTTTCAGCATGGCGGTGCTGGCCATCAACATGGCCTCGTTTGTTAACGGCGTCAGCAAGCTCCATGGGGCGGTCGCCCGCAAGATGTTTGGCCCCCTCTGGCCTGGGATCCCGCAAGAGGAGGTGCCGATTACCTCCATCACCAATGGCGTGCATGTCCGCACCTGGGTGGGGGAGGAAAACCAAGCTCTCTACGACCGCTACCTGGGGCCGGATTGGGCGGAGGCTCCTCCCTCGGATCCTCTCTGGCAGAAGGTGGATCGGATCCCGGATGCGGAACTGTGGCGGGCGCACGAGCACAGCCGCGCTCGCCTCATTGACTTCACCCGCCAGCGCCTGGTGGAGCAGCTGCAAAAGCGGGCAGCCTCGACGGCTGAGATCCAACGGGCCTCAGAAGCCCTCAACCCAGAGGTGCTTACCATTGGGTTTGCCCGCCGCTTTGCCACCTACAAGCGGGCCACTCTCTTGCTCCACAACCTGGAGCGGCTCAAAGCCCTGATCAACCATCCCCAGTACCCGATGCAGTTTATCTTTGCCGGCAAGGCCCACCCTCGCGATACAGCCGGCAAGGAGTTGATCCGCCAGATTGTCCAGGTGTCGCGCCAGCCAGAGTTCCGCCAGCGGCTGGTGTTTATCGAAGACTATGACATGTACATCGCTAGCTTAATGGTGGCCGGGGTGGACGTGTGGCTGAACACCCCCCTGCGCCCCCGCGAGGCCAGCGGTACTAGCGGCATGAAGGCAGCGGCTAACGGCGGACTGCACCTGAGCATCTTGGACGGCTGGTGGGATGAGGCAGATTACTACCAGACTGGCTGGCCCATTGGCCGCGGCGAGGAGTTTGAGGATCGCGCCTACCAGGACGAGGTGGAGGCCAACGCCCTCTACGATCTCCTGGAAAAGGAAGTAGCTCCTCTTTTCTACCAACGCGGCAGCGACGGCCTGCCCCATGCCTGGATTCAGCGCATGAAGCAGGCAATCCGCCTCAACTGCCCTCGCTTCAGCACCCAGCGCATGGTTCGGGAGTATGCCGAGCGAGCCTACATTCCGTTGAGCAACTCCTTTGACCGCATGCGGCGCAACAACTTCCAGGCGGCCCGCCAGTTTACCCGTTGGCGGAACCATCTGCAGGAGAACTGGTACAACCTCCGGGTTCTCGAGGTCCGGATTGAAAACCCAAGACAGCCCACTGGCAAGCCTTCTGCCGGCCGGGATAGCCAGGTCCAGGAAGTGGTGATGGCCGGGGAACCCCTCACCGTAACGGTGGAGGTGCAGCTGGGATCCCTGCAGCCGCAGGATGTGATTGTTCAAGCCTACCAGGGGTCGGTGGACGACAAGGGCCAGATCCAAAACGGCCGGGCAACCCCCTTGCGCTACGTGGAGACAGTGGGGGATCGCGCCATCTTTTGTGGCCAAGTTCGCTACGAGAGCAGCGGCTTGCAGGGGTTGGCCATCCGCCTATTGCCCTTTCACCCCGATATGCCCGATCCCTATGAGCTGCGGCTGATGCTCTGGGCCTAGCCGGTCAGGCCCTCCTCAAGAGCTGGGCCAGTTGGTTTTTAGGAAAGCTGGGCCAGGCAAGCTAGGTGTTGGAGCTGTTGCAGCTTTTCCCTCACTCGGCCAGAGCGGAGCAATTCCTCTGCTTGCTGGATCCCCTCGCTGAGAGATTGAGCATAGCCCAGCAGCCAGAGGTAGCTGCCGCCATTCCAGAGTACCGCTGGGGCAAGGGGGGAGGGATCCCCGTTGAGGAGCTGGTGCATCTGCCGCAGCAACTCTTTCTCCTCCGCCAGCGGGATCTCCGGGCCAGCCAGGTGATGGTCGCGGGCTTTAAGCAGCAGCCGTTCCCCGCGGTGGTTGAGGATAGCTGTCCGCTCCCGCGGCAGGTCGCTGCTGCCTTCTAGTCCCTTGACCGTGGTAAAGTTTTGGATCCCTTGCAGGGCAAACAACTCCAGCATTGTGGCCTCGGTGGGCGGATGCACATAGCCGGCCACCAGGTGGAAGGGGCCCTCATAGGGTGCCCAAACCAGCTCCAGCGTAGCCAGGGGAGGGCGCTTGCCGATTTGATCCCGGTACTCCATCAGAGCTTGCGCTTGGGGGAAGCAGTCTGGCAAGTACAAAAATCCCAAGCCAGTTTGCTCCAGGCATCGGCCCACCTGCTCCAGCGACCATCCTCGCCAGTCCACCCCCAAGCCTCGCCAAACCACCTCCAAGGGTAGACCATACTTGGGAGGGCAACAGCCGGAACCATGGAGCAAAACAGCTGCTCCTGCTGCCGCCAATACCAAAGCCACTAACACCCCCAGCGGCGCTGTTCGCGAGCGGCCGTCGTAGGGGTGGCCAAAGATAACCAAGGGATGGGGCAGATCTCGTTGGGGAAGGCGAGGGCCGTACTCGGCATAGGCATCCAACATACCAGCCAGCTCTTCGGCGGTGGGGCGCTTGATGCGGTGGGCAATCAAAAAGGCCCCAATCTGGGCCGGGGTGGCTTTGCCCGCAAGGAGCAGCCGAGTGGCCTGGGCGGCTTCGCCGCGGGTGAGATCCTCGTGAGTGTGGGTGCCGCTGCTGATTTTCTTCAAAAGCTCGCGAAACTCGTGGCTCATAGCTTTGGCAGTCTAGGGCGAGCGAACTTGGCAGAAACCCAGGAGGCATCCCTATCTGCCTTGGCGTCGGAAGCAGGCTGGCGGAGCAACTGGGCTGCTAACTGCAAAAACCGGCGAATGGGCGGGATCTGATAGCGATCACGGGTGGTTACTGCCACTACCTGTCGCTGCAACAAGGGGGGGTCGGTGGGCCGCACCTGCAACCCTGGGTCGGCGTGGCAGTCCACTAGAGCCGATTCTGGCAGGAGAGCAATCAACTGCCCCTGGCGAACGACACCGCGAAAGGCCTCCAGCGTGTTCAGCTCCAGCGCTGCCTTGAGAGTTAACCCCTGGCGGGCCAGGTGGGACTCCACGCAAGTGCGCATGGCATAGCCATCTTTAAACACGACCTGGGGGTACTCGGCCAACACCGGCCAAGGGATCCGCTCGTAGCGGCTGAGGGGATGGCTGGTGGCCATCAACACCTGGATGGGCTCGGAATACAGGGGCTCCACTACCAGTTCGTCCCCCCGCCTTAGCCAGGGATTTTCCATCACCAAAGCCACATCCACCAACCCATCCTTGAGCACCTTCAAGGCGCGGTCGCTGCCTAGAGCTGTAACCCGCAACTGCACCTGCGGGTACTCTCGGCAGAACTCCTGCAGCACCGGCGGCAGTCGATAGGCAGTCAGGGAGTGGATCCCGGCAACGCAGAGCTCGCTTTGCTCGCCCTGCAGCCATTCCCGAATGCTGGCTTGGGCTTGCTGCCACTCCTGACAGATGCGCCGGGCATGGGGTAGGAGCCGTTCCCCCGCCACCGTCAGGGCCACTGGGCTCTTGCGGTGCAGTAGCGGGACGCCCACCTCTTCCTCCAAGGCCTGAATTTGGCGGCTGATGGTAGACTGGCTTAGGCCACTGCGGCGGGCTGCAGCCAAAAAGCTGCCACTTTCGACGACGTTTAGAAAAGCCTGCAACAGCTCCAAGCGCACCGAGAACCTCTCAGGAGTTACGGCCTAGCTGCCGCGGGATTTTAGCCAGGGATCTCTCGAACTGCTGTAAGTGCCGCTACCAAACCCTGCCGTAGGGTTCACTTTCAAGCCCGCCCCGCCCATAGGCATTAGCTCCGGCTCGGCAAAGCCCCGCAGCCGCTGGGTAGATTCCAACTCACTCAAGCCCTTGGCCTGCAGCAGCACCCCAAAGCTGCCTAGCCCCAGCGGATCGATCAGCGCTTGGAGCGCAAAGCGCCGCTGCAGCACCTGGCCCACGCCCCCTGACCCATCGCTTGTTTGGCTGAGGGCGGCCAGCCGTTCCGCCAACCCCAGGTTTACCAGAAAATAGCTTTGCTGCGTGAAGCCCAGTCGCTTGAGTCCCAGGGATTCCCCCACCTGTTCCAGGGTTGTAAAGTCCACATGGGCCGTGAGATCTTGGCACCCCACCCGACTATAGGGATCCGCAGAGGTGGCGTGTCGGCGGTAAGCTAGGAGCGTGCCCTGGGAGCGCTGGGGGCTGTAGTAGCGCTGGGCAGGATAGCCGTAGTCGATGGTCAGCACGTAGCCCCGCCGCAGCTTACGGGCCAGGAGCTGCAGCCACTCAAGGGCCTTGAGGTTGACCTCGGTTTGGTAGCCAGAGGGGTAGGTGGTAATTGGGATCCCCAGCCGGGCAAAGTACGCTTCTAGCGCGGGGGTTGAGGGATCCCCCAGCACCTCTTGAAACCCTCCCTCTGTCCAATCCACGTAGATTTCCCGCAAAGACCCTCCCTGCACCTGCACCCGATGGACCGGAAAGGCATCCACCAGCTCATTGGAGAAAAAACAGCCAGTTACCGATTCCTCCGGGATTTCGTCCCACGCCAGCCAGCGCACCTTCTCCCCAAAGCCCGCCAAGCGCTCCTGCTGCAGCCGCCGCAAAGAGGCAGAGCGCTCCAGGATCCCGTACTCTAGAGCCTGCCAAAACGCAGGGTAAGCCGAGCGCACGTAGGTTAGCCAATCTTCAGCCAGGCGACCGCTGCCTGCCCCCATCTCAACGACCGCAAAAGCAGAAGGGGAGCCTAGAACTTGCCAGAACTGGTGAATCTGCTCCGCCAACAGGTGAGCAAAGTCGGGCGCCAGGTGGGGAGCCGTTAAGTAGTCAGGGCCAATGGGGTAGCCCCGCTCGTAGTAGCCCAGCTCCGGCTCGTAGAGGGCCCACTCCATGAACTGGGCAAAAGTCACTGGCCCCTGGGCGCGGATGCGGCTAGCGATGAGATCCCGAAGTTGTTGGTCCGTCTGGGGGTGCAACAAGGTGCCTATAGGCTAGGAGACTCATCTCTGCAAGGGGCGGCGCCAATTTTGGCGAAACCGACGGTTTGTGAAAAGCAGGACTGGCCAGAGAGCTGAGACCAGCCATTTTCCCGATCCCGAGTAGAGGCGATCTGCCTTGCGGAGCGAGTACCAAACCCCTCCTGCGTAGATTGCCAAGAGCAAAAACGGCCACATTTTCGCCTATCCTGCAAACGCCAGCCAGGTGGTTGAGGGAGCCCTCTTAGTAGGCATCCTGCAACTCATAAAAGTCAGGCGTAATATAGTCCTTGCGCAGCGGCCAGCCGATCCAGTCTTCTGGCATCAGGATCCGCTTTAGGTTAGGGTGACCTTCAAAGATAATGCCGTACATGTCATAGGTCTCCCGCTCCTGCCAGTCAGCCGACTTCCAGATCCAGTACACCGAGGGCACCCGCGGATCGTCGCGGGGCAGTTTCACCTGGACGCGCACCTCCGGCGGGCGATCCGCTCCGTCCGTCAGCTTAATCAAGTGGTAGAGGCTAACCAACGGCTGGCCTGCCCCTAGGTCATAGCCGCACTGGCAGGCAAGATAGTTAAAGCCATAGGCGTAGAGAGCGGTGCATACGGGCAGGAGAAAGTCCCGCTCCACCTCCAGTAGCTCTACTCCAGCCGCATCCCTGCCCAGATACTGGTGGTCAAAGCCGTTGTCAGCAAGAAACTGAGAAACTGGACCTCGCTCCCGCGTTGCCAGCGACTCGGCTGGCTCAGAGGCAGGCGGCGGACTTTCCGGCGTTTTGGGATCCGTCATCTCAGGCCCCTCCTTGCAAGGCTTTGAGCTGTTGCTCTACCCGCTTGAAGTCGGCAGTCTGCAGGGCCGGCGGCACGGGCAGGCCAATGGCGGCAGCTAGCTCCGGCGGCGGAGCCTGGCGGGTTTCGCTCTCCAAGTACTTGCCAGTGATGACTTCGGGCACAGGTCTAAGGTTGTGCTTGACGGTGTAGTAGCGGTGGGTTTGCTGCAGACGGCCCCGCTCCCGCATGTCCTCAGCGGCAATCTTCTTGCGCAGCTTGACAATGGCGTCCATGATGGCCTCAGGGCGGGGTGGGCAGCCGGGAATGTACACGTCCACGGGGATGAGCTTATCCACCCCTCGCACAGCGGTGTAGGAATCAGAGCTGAACATGCCGCCGCTGATGGTGCAAGCTCCCATGGCAATGACGTACTTGGGCTCGGGCATCTGTTGGTAGAGCTTAACCAGCGCCGGCGCCATCTTCATGGTTACCGTTCCCGCTGTGATGAGCAAATCAGCGGTGCGCGGCGAAGTCCGAGGCAAAAGGCCAAAGCGGTCGAAGTCAAAGCGGGATCCCAGCATCGCCGCAAACTCGATAAAGCAGCAGGCGGTGCCATAGAGCAGCGGCCAGAGGCTGGACATCTTGGCCCAGTTGTAGAGGTCGTTTACCGTTGTGAGAATAACATTGTTGGAAAGATCCGTAGTCACTTGCGGAGGGGAGGCCGGGAACAAGACTTCCGGCTCCTTAGAGGTCATGACCATTCCAGCGCTCCTTTTCTCCAAGCGTAGACAAGACCCACTACGAGGATGGCAATGAAAATCAAAGCCTCCACAAAAGCCAGCAGCCCCAGGCGGTGAAAAGCTACTGCCCAAGGGTAGAGGAACACAGTCTCCACATCGAAAATGACGAAGGCAAGCGCAAACATGTAGTAGCGGATGTTGAACTGAATCCAGGCCTGCCCAAACGGCTCCATCCCCGACTCATAGGTGCTGACTCGCAGGGCTCCCTGCCGTTTGGGAGACAAACGGGCTGAGGCCCCTAGGGCCAAAACTGGCAGCAGGGCGCAGACAATGAGGAAAGCCAGCAGGTACTCGTAGCCAGATAGGACAAACACGACGCCAGACTGCCTCAGGTGCTCAACATTTAGATACGTTTTCAGTATAGAGTCAGTCTGTGGCCTCTTGGCGCCGGCGGATCTTTAGGGCTGCTGATGGTCTCGATCGCGGGAGAGCCAACTCCACACGCCGCTTAGCAAAGCGCCGGCTGTCAGGATCCCCAGCAACGGCTGAAACAAAGGTAGCCACAGCCGCAGCCAGAGCTTGTAGCCTAGGGTAATCCCGAAGAAGGCTGCTGTTACCGAGAAAACAAACCAGACAAAGCCGGCAAACATCAGAAGGGCCAGGGCAATGAGAAAAGAGTCCAACCAGCGCTTCCAGGTAGAGAGACTCATAGCCAGAACAGGCCAAATCTTCACAGATCCTAACCCCTACTGCCCAGACCCTTCCCCTTAGCTTCTTCCTGGGCAGCTTCTCATTCCCTTGGGAAGTTGAAGGCGCGGCTACAGCAAGCCTCAGTGCCCCCTAAAAGGGGGGGTAAGCGGCTGAAGCAGGTTGGTTTAGAATTTGACCGGGTCATTCCTGCTGAGGGAGAACTTCGGAGTAGGGCGCAATTTGAGTGAGGCAGAGATTCCGGCAGAGGAAAAACGAGCCTTTGCGCTGAGGGTTGACACGACTTTGGATGCCCTAGGTGAAGTTTTGACTTGGTTTGAGTCCTTTCGCAACGCGGGTATTCCAGATCCCATCTGGTTGGAGTGCCAGTTGGTTCTAGCGGAAGGGTTTACCAATGCCGTCCGCCATGCCCATCGCGCCCTGCCCGCCAGCACGCCTATCGATATCGAGCTGACGCTGACGCCGCAGGGACTAGAGCTACGCATCTGGGATCAGGGTCAGGAGTTTGACTTGGAGGGCTTTGCCCAAAACCTAGCAGCCAACCCTCTCCCCGACGCCGAATCCGAGGGAGGACGGGGCATTTTGCTGATGAAAGCCCTCTCCACCCACCTGAGCTACACTCGCCAGGCCGATGGCCGCAACTGTCTGTTGATGAGCCGCCGCTTTGACGATCCTGGCTGCAGTTCCCAGCAAGCTGTCTAGGCCAAGAGACCAGCACTCAACTGGCGAATGGCCGCGCTGGCCACATCGCTATAGCGCAGCTCGCCAGCCAAGATTTGGCCCATACGCCGGGTGGCTCCCGGTCGCTTGACGCCAACTCGGTAGCCCACGCCGGGAAAGCGGTAGAACAGAGCCGCAATCCGCTTGGCCCAGCGCATCTCTGTGCCCCACTCCTGTTGGACGCGGGCGGAGTAGTTGGCCAGGGCTTCGGGATCCCCTGCCAGGGCTTGGTCGATGGCCTGCGCCGCCAGCATGCCAGTGAGGAGGGAGGGACGGATCCCTTCGGCGGTAAACGGGTCGACAACACAGGCGGCATCTCCCACCAGGAGCGCATTTTGGCTGTGCAGGGGTTGATCCCCGTCCCAAAGGCAGAGGGGATGGCCAAAGGACTTAACCGACTTGAGGTCGATGCCAAAGTTGTGGGCATACTGGCTGGCTATTTCTCGCAGGTTTTGTTTCTGGCCACCCCGAAAGGTGCCAGCTCCAATCGAGTAGCCGTCCGCCTTGGGGAAGTTCCAAATGTAGCCATTGCTAACACTGCCGAAGTCAAAGTGAGCAGCGGCAGTTTGCGGTTCCAAGCCAGCTACTTCCGCCTCTAGGGCAGCGGCCAGGCGGCACTGGCGACTGCGAAAGCCCAGCCACTTTGCCATCGACCCCTTGGCCCCATCAGCCCCAATCACGTACCGGCCCCAGACCGGGCCAGCAGGAGTCATTACCTGCCAGCGGTCACTTTGCCACTCAAGGCCGGCAGCGGCACATCCAGCCCAGAGGGTGGCCCCCTGCTTCTGGGCCTGCTGGATTAGGTAGGCGTCGAAAACCTCCCGTCGCACCATCCACACTGGCTCTTTCAGATCCAACTCGACCACCACTGGATCCCCACCCCGCCAGGTGTAGCGAATTTGCCGAATCTTCAGCGAGATGGCGGGGCTGAAGTCAAAGTCAAACCAGGCCGCCACCATGGGGGAGACGCCGCCCCCGCAGGGCTTGTAGCGGGGCAAGGGATCCTTTTCCAGGACCAGCACCGAGCGCCCGCGCTTGGCTAGGTGGTAGGCGGCAGCTCCGCCGGCAGGGCCGGCGCCGACGATAACACAGTCATACACGTAGGACATGGCTTGACACCTACATTTAGGGAACGCTGAAGCCGGGAAGGGGTTATCCCTGGCTGACTCTAGGCCGTAGTCGGGTCTTCTGCCGGGTTGTTACAGCGATACACCTTGGCCCCGACATTGCGCAACTTTTCGTCGATGGCTTCGTAGCCGCGGTCGATGTAGTGGAGCCCGTAGATGGTGGAGCAGCCCTCGGCCGCCAGGCCAGCCAACACCAAGGCCGCCCCCGCCCGCAAATCCGTAGCCACCACCGGCGCCCCTGACAGAGACGGCACCCCCCGGACGATGGCCACTCGGTTCTTGAGACGAATGTCCGCGCCCATGCGGTTAAGCTCCGGGATGTGGTGCATTCGGTTTTCAAACACTGTCTCCTCAATGGTGCAACTGCCCTCGCTGAGAGCAGCCAAAGCCATGATTGGCGCCTGCACATCGGTGGGAAAACCCGGGTAGGGCAGGGTTTGGATATCGGTGGCCTGACAAATCCAGCCTGAGCTGAGTTGAGCCGGGGCAATGCGCAGACGGTTGGGGCCTTCTTCCTCCACCCGCAGCCCCATGTCCCGCAGCTTGGCAATCACCGCCCGCAGGTGATCCGGAATCACCGGCCCCACGGTGAGCTCAGAGCGGGTAATCGCTCCAGCGATGAGATAGGTACTGGCCTCGATGCGATCGGGAATGACGGTGTACTCTGTGCCATGCAGACGCGGCACCCCCACCACCACAACGGTATTGGTGCCTACGCCACGGATGCGGGCTCCCATCGCCTGACAAAAACGGGCCAGGTCCGCTACCTCTGGCTCTTGGGCGGCATTTTCAATCACCGTTTCCCCTTCGGCCAGCGTAGCAGCCATCATCAGAGTTTCCGTAGCACCAACGCTGGGATAGTCGAGGTAGATGCGGGTTCCCACCAGCTTACGGGCATAGGCGTGGACCACCCCGTGCTCAATCTGAACCGTTGCCCCCAACGCCTGCAAACCCCGCACATGCAGATCCACGGGACGCGAGCCAATGGCGCAGCCGCCCGGTAGGGGCACCCTGGCCACTCCCAGCCGCGCCACCAACGGTCCGATGATAAGGAAACTGGCCCGTAACTGGCTGACCAATTCATAGGGAGCCTGGCAAGTCCTCAGGGAGCTGGCGTCTAGGTCAAGGGTATTGCCGACATGGGACACCTTAACCCCCAGGGTGGCCAGGATCTGCCCCATGCGTTCGATGTCCAGCAGGCGCGGCACGTTGTGAATTCGACAAGCGGCAGGGGCCAAGAGGGATCCGGCCATGAGAGCCAAAGCTGAGTTTTTCGATCCCCCGATGGGAACGTGGCCGCTTAGGGTCTGCTTGCCAACAATTTTTAGAACCGGCCCTGCTATCTCTGACGAGGCTGCCATCCCTGTGGGGGTCGGCCACAGCTCAGGCTCCAAGAGCCCCGCCGGGTCAATGCGAGAGAACGCTCTGTTGCCGCGATTGTCAAAATCTCTCAATCTTCCTCCTCACCCACAAAAATAAGGTAGGCACTTCAGAGAATACTCTGGGGATCACAGCAGCGGCTAAACTAGCAGGCCCAAACCGGGAGTGAGGAAGGAAGAGAAGTTCCTACAGCCCTGCTTCTACCCTATAGTGGCAGAGGAGGATTCGCTCAGCCACTTCCCTGAATGCAGGCTCCCAGCGCGGGCGGCTGGGTTTAGCCCAACAGGGGAGAGCAGTACAATGGAGGGTGATGAGAATCTCTTGCAAGAAGGAGATCCCTGATGACCGCAACTCGCGTTTCTGCCGAAGAACTGTTTCGGGCTGCCTACGAAAATCGCTACACCTGGGATCCCGACTTTCCGGGCTATAGCGCAGAGGTCACCTACTGGGATGGAGAGCGCATGTTTGTGGGTCAGGTGCACCTGGGGGCAGACCTGAAAGCCACGGTAACCGGTGTGGAAGATGAGGAAGCTCGGAAAGCCATCCAAGAGCAGATGTGGGAGATTTCCGTCCACCGGGTGCGCCGCAGCTTTGCCGAAGCCCACGGCCAAAACACGTTTCGCTACGGCCAAATCCTGCCCGATGGCTCGGTGGAGATCCTCGTGGGAGGCAAAGCCGAGGGGGATCGCTACCACGTGCGCGACAACCAAATTACCATGGTGCATCGGCACATTCACGGCGTGGTGGTTACCATTCACACCTTCAGCAGCCACGACACCGGCGAAGGCTACCTCTCCCACCGCTACGACTCTGTTTACCACGACGCCAAGACCGGTGAGCAAAAGGGTGGGCGCAGCCAATTTGAAGACCTCTACACCAAAGTGGGCAAGTACTACATCCTCTCCGAGCGGCGCATTCAAACCGAGACGGAAGCTGGTGTTGTTGAGAAGCGCTTTAGCTTCAGCAACTTTGCGTTGCTCGATGCCAGCGCCTAACTGGCCAAGCGACCACACAAAATTTTTTCGGGGCCGCAACAACCTCCCTAGAAGAAGGAGGATTCTGGGCTATGCTTTGAATGTTCCCCCCGGAACTTTAACATGGACAGGACAACGGTAAAACCTACTCCAGATTCCGAAGCCCCCCGCGAGGCTCCCAAGCTGATTCTCCGCCCGGCCCAACTGGGGGATCTGGAGGCGGTGGAGGAGATTTTGGCGCAAGCTTTTGAAGAAGAGTATGGCAGTCGCTCGGTAGACATTCGTCGCCAACTGCGGAGGCTGCGCCAGTGGTACGGGCTTCTAAGAGCCCTAAGCCTGTTTCCCAGCCGCTTCCAGCACATGTTTACCGTGCATGTGGCGGAGCTGGAGGGCAAAATCCAGGGAGTTATTCAGGTTTCTCCCTTTAACCATTCCCGCAGCACCTGGCGGGTGGATCACATTGCGGTGGCGCCTTCGGCCCAGCGTCAGGGAATTGGGTCTAAGTTGCTCAAACACTGCATGGAGCACTTTCGCGAGGCCCGCACCTGGATTCTGGAGGTGAACATCCACAACAAGGGGGCGATAGCCCTCTACCGGCACAATGGCTTCCAGCCCCTAGCCCAGATTACCTACTGGTCGATCCCGCCCGAGATCCTGGCCGCCCTCAGCCAACACGAGCCCAAGCTGCCCAACCTGGTGCCGGTGACTAACCGAGATGCCTACGCCATCTACCAACTGGATACGGGATCCATGCCGGCCACGGTGCGCCAGGTGTACGACCGCAACGTGGGCGACTTCCGCACTAGCCCCCTGGAGTGGCTTCTGGAGCAGGCCAGGTGTGCCGTCAGCCAAACCGAACGGCTGGAGATGTGTGTCTACGAGCCCGAGCGGAGAACCGCCATCGGCTATTTCAACCTCAAGCTGGATCGGACGGGGCAGCAGCCGCACGTGGCCAAGCTTACGGTTCACCCCGCCTACACCTGGCTCTACCCAGAGCTCATGGCCAAGATGGCCCAGCTCACCCAAGCCTATCCGCCGCAGGCTTTGGCGTTGGCCTCCACCGATTACCAGCCGGAACGGGAAGAGTTCTTGCTTAAGCTGGGAGCCCAGGAGGTGGAGCGGACGCTGTTGATGTCACGCTCGGTGTGGTACAAGGTGCGGGAAGTCCGCTCGCCGTGGTACAGCGAGTATCTCAGTCTAGTGTTCCAAAAACTGCCAATGAAACAGCCGGTGCCAGAGCGGTTTGAGGGGGCAGCGGAGAGCTGGCTGGAGCACCGCTTTCATCCCCCTGCGCTGGATCCCAACGCCGGGCCAGGGCAGTCCAGGGATCCGCAAGGGTAGGCTCCCCCCTGGCGGTTAAGTCTTGCTTGGCGGGCATCTGCGAACCTCTATGGACAAGTTGAAGGATAGCCCAGCCGAGGCTTCTTCCTGGCGAGCAAAGCTCCAAGCGGCCTTGCACCGCAACCGCAGCGACCCGGCTGCACGCTATTTGCAGTTGGCCACGGTGGATCCCTGCGGGCGGCCGCGCAACCGCACAGTGGTCTTCCGGGGGTTCTTGGGCGAGACCGACCGCATCCAGTTGGCGGTGGACAGCCGCAGCGAGAAGATCCACCAGATTGCCCACTGTCCCCTGGCCCAGATCTGCTGGTACTTTGCCAAAACGCGCGAGCAATTCCGCATCGCCGGCACCCTGGAAGCCATCACCGCTGGCCATCCGGATCCGCAAGCGCAGCAGCAGCGGCAACAGTTGTGGCAACAAATTCCAGAAGAAGGACGGCTGCTCTGGTTTTGGCCAGAACCCAAAGGTCCTCTTGCTCCACCAGAGGCCTTTGTTACCGAGCTAACCCCCGAAAAGGCATCTTCGCCGCCGCCCACTTTTGTCCTCCTACTGTTGGATCCAACGGAGGTGGATCACCTGCAGCTCAGGGGGGATGCAATCTACCCCCAACGGCGAACCCTCTATGAGCGCAGCCCGCAGGGATGGCAATGTCGAGCGGTCAATCCCTAGCAGGGGAGCTGTTTTTCCTCTCGCTTTCCGAGAGAATATGAAGAGAATAGACGTGCTACCCCCTAGGGCAACGCCGCCCGAGAGCAGTTGGGGAGGTAGCGCTCTCCATCCGACACCTAGCCTTCCTGCTGGCAGGAATTCTGATGGCCATTCCCGCCCTCTCAAAGCCCTTTGCCCAAGTGACCGGCAGGTCATTGCCGGCTAGCGTACGGCGGGGATCCTTGGGCTTGGCTGCTGCCCTGGTTTGGAGTCTGGCTGTTCCTAGGGGGATTGCAGCTCCCCTAATTGCCACATCCCCGCCCAGTTCGTCTAGGCAGGGGGAGACCTCTGTCCTAACCTCGAAATCGGTTCGCACTGGCCCCTTTCGGGTTGGCAACCGCACTCCCCACCCCATTCGCTTAGTGATCTTGTTGCGCAGCAGCAGTCGGCTGACCAACCCCGAAACGGCTCACTGGGATTTTGCCCCTGGCGAAGGAGGCAGCCAGGGTTTGCTGCTGAGCTTAGGGGAGGAGCCGCTGCAGATTGGCCCCGGCGATGTTGTGGTGGCTTTTACCCTAGATGGAACCCGCCGCTACTGGGGCCCAAATGTGGTGGGAGAGTCGCTGGCGCCTTTTTGGGATGAGGCAAGCGGCTCCTGGTCGATGATCTTGCAGCCCTAGAGAGGCTCACCCTCCAGACCCCTGCCAGCAGAGCCAGCCCACCCCCACCAATAGCGCTGTTAGCCCGTAGAAGCACCCCACCACCTGCACCTCCGACCAGCCCCCCAACTCCAGGTGGTGGTGGAGAGGAGACATGCGCAGCAGCCGTTGGCCTTGGCCGGTCTTGCGTTTGGTGTATTGGAAGTAGCCCACCTGTAGGATTACCGACAGCGCCTCCGCCACCAATATCCCGCCCATCCAGGCCAGAGCCCAGAGCTGATCTCCCAGCAGCGCCAGCCCCGCCAGAGCGCCCCCCAGGCCTAGGGAGCCGGTATCCCCCATAAACAGGCGGGCCCGATGGTGGTTGTGCACCAGAAAGCCCAGACAGGCGCCGCTCAAGGCAAAGGCTAGGAGCGCCAAAACGGGATCCGTTGCCGTCAGCCCCAGCCCTGCCAAGACAAGGGCCACCACCCCTGCGGCCAGGCCGTCCATGCCGTCGGCAAGGTTGACGGCGTTGTTGGTGCCCACCAGCACAAACAAAGCCAGCGGCCAAAACAGCCCGCCTAGGGAGAGGGAGCCTATTCCCGGAAGCGTGAGAACCGTTGGGATCCCTTGCCAAGCCAGGTAGCCACAGAAAACCAGGCCAATCCCCACCTGGAGCAAAAGCTTCGATTGGGGGGGCAACCCCTTGTTGGAGCGCTGCCGGATGACCAGCCAATCGTCCAGCCAGCCAACCAAGGTGTAGGCCAGGGTCAGGAGGGCCACCGCCAGCCACTGGGGATCCCAGTCGCTCCAGCTCCCGGCTACCAGCAGCCCCACTGGCAAAAAGCTAAGGCCGCCCATGGTTGGCGTGCCCGCTTTTTTGTAGTGGGACTGGGGTCCCTCCTCGCGGATGACCTGCCCTGCCTTCCAGCGCCGCAAGAGCGGAAGAAGCAGGGATCCCAGCACCGCCGATCCCAGCACGCTCAGCCCAAAGGGAAGAAGCACCTGGGGCTGGCTTCCCATCACCAAGGCCGAGAGCGCTAGGCCCAGAACTAGGGAGAGCGCCGCCCCGCCCCAGTCCGCCTCCTCCACCTCCAGTCGGGAAAGGGTATCCCCCTCCATCTTTTCTAAACCCCTCACACCCTCAATCTCCAAGCTTGGGAAAACTCTAGCAGGCAGAGCTCAAGAAAACTCTAGCTTGCCCGCGGCTCAGAGGGGGATCCCCTAGTAGGGCCACTTCCAGTTGCGCACCTCTGGCAAATCCTCGCCGTACTTGCAGATGTACTGCTTGTGCTCCACCAGCTTGTCCCGAATGAGCTGCTGGAGGTGATCCCGCCGGTATTTGAAGCGCTCCACCCGCTCCAATACATCGTTGGCCAGGTTAAAGCGATCCACCTGGTTGAGGACGCACATGTCGAAGGGAGTGGTGGTGGTGCCTTCCTCCTTGTAGCCGCGCACGTGGAGGTTGTGGTGGTTGGGGCGGCGGTAGGTGAGGCGGTGAATCAGCCAAGGATAGCCGTGGAAGGCAAACACGATGGGCTTGTCGGGGGTGAAGATGCTGACAAACTCCTTGTCGCTGATGCCGTGGGGGTGTTCGCTGGGCGGCTGCAGCTTCATCAGGTTTACCACGTTCACCACCCGGATCTTGATGTCCGGCAGGTGCTGCCGCAAGAAGTCCACCGCCGCCAGGGTCTCCATCGTCGGCACATCGCCGCAGCAGGCCATGACCACATCCGGCTCGGAGCCTTGGTCGTTGCTGGCCCACTCCCAGATCCCCAAGCCCTGAGTGCAGTGCTTGATGGCGGCATCCATGTCCAGGTACTGCAGAGCCGGCTGTTTCCCCGCCACGATGACATTGACGTAGTGGCGACTGCGCAGGCAGTGATCCGCCACCGAGAGCAGGGTGTTGGCATCGGGGGGCAGGTAGACGCGGATAACATCGGCTTTCTTGTTGACCACGTGATCCAGAAAGCCGGGATCCTGGTGGCTGAAGCCGTTGTGATCCTGCCGCCACACGTGGGAAGTCAGCAGGTAGTTGAGGGAAGGGATGGGCCGCCGCCAGGGGATGTGCCGGGAGGTTTTCAGCCACTTGGCATGTTGGTTAAACATCGAGTCCACCAGGTGAATGAAGGCCTCGTAGCAGGAGAAGAAGCCGTGGCGACCGGTCAACAGGTAGCCCTCCAGCCAGCCCTGACAGACGTGCTCGCTCAGGATCTCCATAACCCGCCCATCGGGGGAGAGGTACTCGTCGTAGTCGTAGGTAGGGGCCACCCAGGTGCGGTCACTGGCCTCAAACACGGCATCCAGCCGGTTGGAAGCGGTCTCGTCAGGGCCAAAGAGGCGGAAGTTGTGGGGGTTGAGCTTCATCACATCCCGCAAGAATTGCCCCAGCACCTTGGTGGCCTCGGCTTCCGTGGTGCCAGGGCGCGGGACGTCTACGGCGTAGCGGCGGAAATCTGGCATCCTCAGCTCCCGCGTCAGCAAGCCGCCGTTGGCATAGGGAGTGGCGCCCATGCGCTTTTCCCCCTTGGGAGCTAGCTCCTGCAGCTCGGGGAGCAGGCGGCCGTTTTCGTCGAAGAGCTCTTCTGGCCTGTAGCTGCGCAGCCATTCTTCCAGGATCTTGAGGTGCTCCGGCTTTTGGGCCAGATCCGCCAGCGGTACCTGGTGGGAGCGCCAGAAGTCCTCTACCTTTTTGCCGTCCACCTCTTTGGGGCCAGTCCAACCTTTGGGGGTGCGCAGGATGAGCATCGGCCACTGCGGACGGGTAGGATCCCCCTTGCTGCGGGCATAGTGCTGGATTTCTTGGATTTCATGGATAACGGTGTCGAGGGTGGCGGCCATCAACTGGTGCATTTCTGCCGGCTCGGAGCCCTCCACGAAGTAAGGCTTGTAGCCGTAGCCCACAAACAGGCTTTGCAGCTCTTCGCGGCTGAGGCGGCCCAGGATGGTGGGGTTGGCAATCTTGTAGCCGTTGAGGTGGAGAATGGGCAGCACCGCCCCGTCGCGGATGGGGTTGAGAAACTTGTTGGAGTGCCAGGAGGCAGCTAGAGGGCCGGTTTCCGCTTCTCCATCCCCTACCACACAGGCCACCAGCAGATCGGGGTTGTCAAAGGCTGCCCCAAAGGCGTGGGCTAGGGCATAGCCCAGTTCCCCCCCCTCATGGATGGAGCCGGGGGTTTCCGGAGCCGCATGGCTGGGCACGCCGCCGGGGAAGGAGAACTGCTTAAAGAGCTTGCGCAGACCTTCGACATCCTGGGTGATGTTGGGGTACACCTCGCTGTAGGTGCCTTCCAAGTAGGTGTTGGCCACTAGGGCAGGGCCGCCGTGGCCGGGGCCGGTGATGTAGAGGACGTTGAGGTTTTCCCGCTTGATGATGCGGTTGAGGTGCACGTAAATAAAGTTCAGCCCTGGAGTAGTGCCCCAGTGCCCTAGTAGGCGCGGCTTCACGTGTTCTGGCTTCAAGGGCTCCCGCAGCAGCGGATTGTCCATCAAGTAGATCTGCCCCACTGACAAGTAGTTGGCAGCCCGCCAGTAGGCGTCGATCTTGCGCAGTTCCTCGTCGGTGAGCGGTTTTCTCGAGAGCTGTTCTGCCAAAACCATAGCTCCACCCCCTAGGTATCTCTACTCCCATGGTGAGCTAGGTTTGGAGAAGGGCGAGGGGATCTTGGGATTCCTTTGGATTTGGGAGGAAGGGTCGGCCTACCACCACCAAGGCTTGAGGGGGGTGCCGTCGGGGAAGATCAGGCCGGCAATCCGGGCGCCGCTGTGCTTGAGGCCCTCGATCTGGGCGCCTTCTAGGTTGGCTTGCTCCAAATTAGCCCCGCTGAGGTCGGCGCGGCGCAAGTTAGCTCCCTGCAACTGGGCCTGGCGCAGCTCGGCGCCGCGGAGATCAGCCCCCTCTAGGTCGGCATTCTGCAAGTTGGCCCCCCGGAGATCTGCCCGCTGCAAATTGGCCCCCCGCAGATCCGCTTCCTCCAGGTTGGATCCGCGCAGATCCGCCCCCTTGAGGTTGGCTCCCCTTAGACAAATTTGCCGCAGCACCAGCTCCCGCAGGTCAGCTTTGCTGAGGTCTTGGCCGGCCAGATCCTGCCCCTCTCCCCCCCAGTTTTGCAACTGCCAGATGTGACGCAGCCGCTCCTCCAAGTGGGTGGCGTCTGAAAGCTGGGATCCGCGCAGGCTGGTGCCACTGACTTTTACCCCCCTCAGGTCGGCTCCCCGCAGATCCGCTCCTTCTAGGAGGGCGCCACTGAGCTTGGCCCCTTGCAAATTGGCTTGGCGCAGATCCGCTTGGCGCAGGTGGGCGCCGTTAAAGTTGCAAAGGCGCAGGTTAGCCTTTCTCAAATTGGCTTCGTAGAAGTTGGCACCCCCCAGCCGTGCCTCCTGCAGATCCACTCCCTCCAAGTCGGCGTAGGCAAAGTCTCGCTCCCCGCGCCGATAGGCCACGATTACCCCCTGCGCTCCTCCCACCGGCCGAAAGGGGCTGTAGGTCCGACACGCTTCCTCTGCCTCGGGTTGCTCGAGCTGGGAGAGCAGCCGCCACGCCGCCAAGCGCACTGCCCAGGAGCTGTTGCCGGCCAGGGCTGCTACTAGCTCCGCTAGACCTGCCGGCCCGTACTGCAGCAACTGGGGCAAGGTGGCTAGACGCACCGCCTCCTCACCCCGAGTGAGCCGCCGCCGCGCCCCCTCAAGACCCCCTAAGACCAAGGCGTAAGGCGGGGCACCGCTGGCGGCAGCTTGTCCTCCCAACACCAGATCCCAAGGGCGAGGGCTAGACCCCACCGCTGGCTGAGGATTGCTGTTCATCGGCGGAGGTGGGCTCAGTTACACCCAGCGCCCCACCACCACGCGGATAGTGCCATCTTCCAGGCGCTCTTCCGCCTCGATGGCATAGCCCTGTTGCTGGGCCGAGCGCAGCAGGCTTTTGTAGGCGTAGCGCTGCAAAATCGGCGCTAGGAACGTCTGGGGATCGATGCCGGCTCCCCAGAGATCGGCCACCAGCTCGTAGTGATCCCCCTTGCGGCGAAAGCCAATGTCGAAGCCGTTCTTTTGCCGGATCACCAAGTCGGCGTGGGTGCGGTTCCAGAGGTAGCCCCGCAGGCTGGCGTTCCGCTCCACGCTGTAGCCCAATTCCTTCAGGGTTTCTTCCAGCAGCTCGGCATCTTTAATCTGCACTTGCAGGGTGGTGAAGTGGGACATGGCGCTTCCCATCCCAACACGGAGAGGGGGATCCTCACTATAGGAGCGCTTTTGCGGTTCTAGGACAAATGTTAAGGAGCTTGACGCTTTAAACCTCTCCGCCCGATGGGGGGAGCAGCCTGGGATCTGTTCTCTCCGGCTGCCGGGAGGGCGAGCTCCCATCCCTTCCCAGCTCAGACAGGAGCAAGGGGCGGGCTCGTGGGCCTCGCCAGGGATCCAGCACATCTCGAATCAGCACCTCCTGGATCCACACCTGCAGGATGGCCGCCAAGGGCACGGCCAAGAATAGGCCCAGCACCCCGAAGAAAAAGGCCGAGGTGATTTGAGCTATCAGCGTCAAGGCGGGCAAAAGCGACACCTGGCGCGACATGACAAGCGGGGTAAAGACGCTGCTTTCAAGCTGCTGGATGAAGATGTACAGCCCTAGCACTGCTAGGGACTTCCAGGGGGCGTCGGTGAGGGCCACCAGCATTGGGGCAACCACGCTCAGGGTGGGGCCAATGTTGGGGATGAAGTTAAACAGGCCCGCTAGCACCGCGTTGGCTAGGATCAGGGGCACACCCAAAATCCAGAGGCCAATGCCGCTTAGCACCATCACCAAGGTGCTGGTAAACAAGATCCCCACCAGCCAGCCCCGCAGCACCAGCTCGCAGCGCTTGAGGATGTAGCGAACGCGGGGGCGGTAGAAGGCCGGGAAAACGGAAACAAAGGCGCGGCTGTAGGCCGGGGGATCCACCAGCAGCAAGATGGTGAGGATGATCACAAACAAGAAGTTGAGCAGGGTGGCAAAGAAAGCAGTGAAGGACTGGGAGAAAAAGTCGCGCACCTGGCGCACCAATTCGGTGGCCTGGGGCACAAGACTATTGGCCAACTCCCGCAGCGTCGGCAGCTCAAGGTCGGTCGGCAGCAAGAGGATTAGGCTCTCAAACAGCCGCTGTGCCTGCACAATCCCCGCAGGCACCACGTCGGTCAACAGCCGGCGCAACTGCTCCAGTAGAGGCGGCACCACGATGAGCCCCACCAAGACCGCGCCCACCAAAACCGTCAAGCCCGTGATGAGAAGGGAGGGGCCGCGGCGAAAGCCGTAGCGCTGGGGAATCTGGGCTAGAGTATCCAAGGCTACTGCCAGGACGATGGCTGCAAACACCAGCAGCAGGATCTGTCGAATCTGCCAGAGCAGCGCCAACAGGCCCAGCAGCGCCCCCAGCCCCAGCCAATGGGCAAAAGTCACCGCAGCCACCTCCTCCCTTGGTTTGTCGTCGCCTATTCTAGATGGGGTCTCGGACATTCCCAGCGGTATTCGGGAGCTGCGTATGCCGAATCCCGATCCACAAGCAAGGGCTCTGGCTAACCGCAGTAACCTGGAGGAGGTGATAGAGTCCCTGCTGGGCGAGGAAGTTCCCCTCCTCTCGGTTGGGGGAGTGTCCCGCTACCTCAAGTCGCTGCTGGGCGGGGATCCCTATTTGACCCGGCTGTGGGTGGTTGGAGAAGTCTCCAGTTGTCAGCGCAACCACACGGGCCACCTGTTCCTGACCCTGGTGGATCCAGAAAGCGGCGACGTCCTCAGGGGGGTTGTGTGGCAAAGTCAGACGGCCCGGCTCAGCTTCTGGCCAAAAGTGGGTCAACAGGTGCTGGCGCTGGGGCAAGTTGGCATCTACAGCGGCGGCAGCTACTACCGCCTGGTCATCTGGCAACTGCTGCCAGCAGGGGAAGGCCTCCTAGCGTGGAGATTCCAGCAGCTCAAGGCCCGCCTGGCCGCCGAAGGCCTGTTCGACAACCAGCGGCCTCTGCCCACCCACCCTCAGTGCATTGCTGTCGTCAGCTCTCCCGACGCCGCTGGCTGGGGAGATATCCGCCGCACCCTCAACCAGCGCTACCCGGGGCTGCGGGTGCTGTTTTCGCCAGCTCAAGTGCAAGGGGAAGCGGCCCCTGAGTCCATTGTGCGGGCCATTCGCCGGGTGGAACGGGATGGGCGAGCGGAGGTGCTGCTGATTGCCCGGGGAGGCGGAGCCGGCGAGGATTTGGCCTGCTTTAACGATGAACGGGTGGTGCGGGCCATTGCCGAATGCCGCATTCCGGTGGTAACTGGGATCGGCCACCAGCGGGATGAGACCTTGGCGGACTACGCCGCTGACTATGCGGCCCACACCCCCACAGCGGCAGCCGAACGGGTTGTGCCGGATCTGCGGGAATTGCAGCGCCAGGGATCCCAGCTCCGGCAGCGGCTGGTCACCTGCACCCTGCAGGTTTTGGAGAAGGCCCAGGAGCGCCTGCACCATGCCCACCACCGTCTGCTCCAAATTCATCCCGAGCGGCTGCTGCACCAGGCCCAGAAGCACCTGCTGCAACGGCAACAGCGCCTAGTTCAGGCCGTGCGCCATCGCCTTCAAGAGCAACAACAGCGCCACCAAGCTCTCCAGCAGCACCTCCAAGCCCTCGATCCCGCGGCCGTCCTCCGGCGGGGCTACGCCCTCGTGCGCGACGAGCGGGGATCTCTCGTCCGCAACCCCTGCCTGCCGCCTCAGACTCGCCTGTGCATAGAGCTGGCCGGGGGAAGCTTCTGGGTTCGAGTGGAGGAGAGCCATGAGCCGCCGCAAACGTGAGGATCCCTGGCGCTACGAGGCAGCCATTGCCGAAGTAGAAAGTTTGATTGCCCAGATTGAATCGGGGGAGCTGGATCTGGAGGAGGTGGTGGAGCGCTTCCAGCAGGCCGCCCAAACCCTAAAGCGCTGCGCCGAGTTTTTGGAGGAAAAACGGCAGCAAGTGGAGATCATCATTGAGCAGCTAGGACCCGACGACGAAGAAGAGCTGCGCGAGTTCTAGGGACATAAATGCCCGTGCTGCTGGTTCTCGACGGCAGCAAGGCTTGACGAAGGGAGCCGAGCTCCTGAAGATAGTCAAGTTGTCAAGACCTCGTGGGGCGCCCTCCATGGCTGCCAAGATCTTGGATGGCAAAGCCTTAGCTGCTCGCCTGCAAGCCGAGATGGCTGCCCAAGTGCAAGCTTGGCTCCCGCGGGTGGGGCGCCCCCCAGGGTTGGCAGTGCTGCGAGTTGGAGAGGATCCTGCCAGTGCTGCCTACGTGCGCGGCAAAGAGCGGGCCTGTGAGCGGGTGGGCATCGCCTCCTTTGGTCGCCATTTTTCCGCCCAGGACTCCCCCGCCCATCTGCTCGACACCATTGCCCAACTCAACCGGGACGAGCGCGTCGATGGCATCCTGGTGCAACTGCCGCTGCCCCCTGGCTGGGATCCCATCCCGCCTCTTCTAGCCATCGATCCTGCCAAGGACGTGGACGGCCTCCACCCTCTCAACCTGGGCCGGCTGGTGCGCGGCGAGCCCGGCCTGCGCAGTTGTACCCCATTAGGCGTGATGCGCCTGCTGGAGGCAGAAGGGATCCCGGTTGCCGGACGAAAAGCGGTGGTGGTCGGCCGCAGCCTTCTGGTGGGCAAGCCCTTGAGCTTGATGTTGCTGGCCGCCGACGCCACGGTTACCATGGCCCACTCCCGCACACCCAACTTGGCCGAAGTAACCCGCAGTGCCGACATTGTGGTCATGGCGGTGGGGCGTCCCCGCCTGCTCAAGGCAGAAATGGTAAAGCCAGGGGCCGTGGTCGTCGATGTAGGCATTAACCGCATCCAAGGCCCTGACGGGTCGGAGCAGTTGGTGGGAGATGTGGACTACGAGGCAGTCAAAGAGCGGGCTGCCGCCATCACACCCGTACCGGGTGGCGTGGGGCCGATGACGGTAACCATGCTGCTGGCCAACACTCTAGAGAGCTACAAACTGCGCAGCCGCCTCTAGGCCAAAATGCGTGCGCCCCCTCCGGCTAGACGCCGCGAATTTCCCGATATCTTCTGGCGCGCTCTTCGGCGGGATCGGGGGCTTGTGCCTTGGCCACAGCTTCCTGCAGTTGCACCATCACCTTTTCCGGGGGGTCAGTGGAGCGAACGACGTAAAACATCAAGTTAATGGCTTCGGCAGCTGTTAGCTTGAGGTCTTCTTTTCCCTTGGGCACCAGAGCAACCTTGCCATCGGTGGTCGGAATGGCCGTATGGGATCCCTTGGCGAGAATCTCCCCTGCTTTCTCCAAAGTGACCAGCATATCCGCGCCTCACTGCAGCGATTAGGTATCATCCTGGCAAAGATCTTTTGGGCTCCTGGCAAAGCCCGTGTTCTTCTAGCCAAGTGTACAGGTAGGGAAATAGCTTTTGGTTAGCTGCTGGAAAAGGAAACTGCGACAGCTCTGCCGGTTTGACCCAGCGGACTTCACTGCATTGTAAAGGCTGAGCTTCTCCGCCCAAATAGCGGCAGATAAAAGCCATGAGGGTGATGGTGAAATGGGTGTAGGCATGCTCAACGGTGGCTAGCGGCGCTACCACGGCGATGTCAATGCCCACTTCCTCTTTCACTTCCCGCACCACACACTCCGCAGGGGTTTCTCCCGGCTCGATCTTGCCACCGGGGAACTCCCACAGGCCGCTGAGCATCGAGCTTTCCGGGCGCCGATCGATGAGGATCTCGTTCTCCCGCAGGACAATGGCCACCGCAATCTGTTTGTGAGGGCGCAAGGGACGGGGTTCAGCCATAGGCAGGTGGTGCTGTTGACCTCGATGGTAAGCGGCGCAATCGGCCTGCCAAGGGCACTGACCACAGCGAGGCCGCCTGGGCCGGCAGACAGTAGCGCCCAAGTCCATCAGAGCCTGGTTAAAGGTGCGGGGCTGCTCGGGATCCAGTAATTGCTGCGAAAGCCGCCACAAGAGAGGCAGGCAGCGACTTGGTGGCTGGGGCAAAGCCACCAGGCGAGCCAACACCCGCTTGACGTTCCCTTCTAAAATCGGCAGGGGTAGGTCAAAGGCAGCGCTGAGAATGCCCCCAGCCGTTGTGCGCCCGATCCCTGGCAGCGCCAGCACCTGCTGCAGGTTGCGGGGAAACTGCCCTCCGTGTTCCCGCATCAGGATTTGAGCGGCTTTGTGCAGATTTAGCGCCCGCCGGTAGTAGCCCAGGCCTTCCCACAATTTCAGCACCTGCTCTTGGGAGGCTGCCGCCAAGTCGGGGATCCCGGGCAAAGCCTCCATCCAGCGCTGGAAGTAGGGGATCACGGTAGCCACCTGGGTCTGTTGCAGCATCACTTCCGCTACCCAGATGGCGTAGGGATCTCGGGTGCGCCGCCAGGGCAGATCCCGGCCTTCCTTGCGGTACCACTGCAGCAAAGAACGCCTCAGGCGCTGCTGAACTGCCTCTTCCCAGCCCAGCCGTTGCCCGTCGACGGTTGCCGCCTCTACCTCCACTTCCTCGGGTTGCTGAGATGGCATCTCAAGCTGCGTAGGCAAAGTGCAGGGCCCACCAGATCAAGGCCGAGACGACTCCCGCCACAACGCTGGCCGAGATCAGCACCACAATGGGGCTATCCGCCCCCTTGAACTGCATAATGCCGCGGTTGTAGTTAGCCATCGTCGCCTCCCCCAGCTCCAGCGGTGGGGTGGGGAACCAAGCGCAGGAGCTGGAAAGTTTTTCCCAAGAGCCTACTTTCAGGATAGCCAACTAGCCCCCCTCCGACTCTACACCGGGGCAGGTTCCCCCCGGCTATGGCTGGGTTGGCCAGGGGGTGCTTTGTTAAACTGAGGTTCCGGAGGCAAGTTGCCATTATTGGCCAAAAGAGTGGCGTTGGGGCAGGCATGGCTAGGGGAAGGGAGGGAAGAGGCAGCAGCTCAGCTCCAGAAAGATCCCGGCAGGCAGGGCTTCATCAACACCTTGCTTCTGAGCGTCTGCTACCTGCTGCGGGATCCCTCTTGCGCCTTTCTCGCCAAAAGGCCCTTGCCCGAGTGCGCCAACGGGCAACTCGTCCCTCTCGCCTACGCCGGCCCAGGGCTTTTAAGGAGGTGCTGCTCAGGGGCTTGGGCTTCAGCCTAATTCTGGGTCTGACGATGGCTGGCCTGTCGCGCCTGCTGCAATCCACCGCCCCTCCCCGGACAGAGCAGGTGGCAGCAGGATCTGGGGATCCCCCCCCTGCCTTGCCCACAGACTTCCTCAAAGGAGAGGAAATCCCTGCTTTGCAGGAGCGCTTAGCTGCCCTGGCCGACCAGCCGGGCCTGACGGTGGGAGCCTTGTTTTGGGAGGTGGAAACTGGCGCCTTTGCGGGGGTGAGGCCGGATCAGGTTTTTCCTGCTGCTAGTGTCCTCAAGATCCCGATTCTCCTAGCCTTTTTGCAGGCAGTGGACACTGGGCAGGTGCGGCTAGATGAAAAGCTAACGCTGCGGGAAGAGCTCAAGGGGGGGGGAGCCGGCCTTTTGCAAACCCGTCCTCTGGGATCCCAGGTCTCTGCTCTTGAGGCAGCCACCCTCATGAGCACCGTCAGCGATAACTTTGCCGCCAACTTGATCCTGGATCGCCTGGGCGGTCGAGAAGCCCTCAACCAAAAGTTTCGCCAGTGGGGGCTGCAACACACGCAGATTTCTCAATGGCTGCCAGATCTAGAGGGCGCCAACACCAGTAGCCCGCGCGATATGGTCTGGCTGCTCAGCCAAGTGGAGCAGGGGCGCCTGCTTAGTCGCCGCAGCCGCGACCGCTTTTTGGACATCCTCTGGCGCACGCAGCGGCCCTCCTACTTTCGCCCTGGCCTAGACCCAGAAGTGCGCATTGCCCACAAGACGGGAACCCTCAGCTCGGTGGTCGGAGATGCCGGGATCCTCGACCTGCCCAACGGGCGGCGTTACATAGCGGCGGTGTGGGTGAAGCGGGAAACCCCCAACGATCCCAGAGCGGAGGAGCTGATTGCCAAACTCTCCCAGGCCGCCTACGAGTTCTGGTCGACTGTAGAAGCTCCGGCGACCTCAGCTTTGCAGCCCTAGGCCATCTCAGCACCTTGCCAGCAGAGCGCCTGAGAATGGAATTAGCCGACAAGCAAGAACGCTATGGCCACAACGGCTCGAGCTTCTGGAGGGGGAGATCCCTACATTAAGCTGGGTCAATTTCTCAAGCTCACGGGAGTTGTCCCCACCGGCGGGCGGGCTAAGCAGCTCATCCAGGCGGGGCAGGTGCGCGTCAACGGCGAGGTGGAAACCCGGCGGGGGCGCAAGTTGCGCCCAGGGGATGCAGTGACGGTGGCAGGCCAAGTTTGGCAGGTGCGCTGGGAGGGTGCCAGAGCTTGCGCCTGGCGCCAAGATCCCACTCCGCCAACTCGGCCACTGCTGGCCTAAGCTGGGAACAGATGTCTTTTCCTAGCTGAGCCTCCTGTGCAGGGTGATTCTCCCCCTTTACCCCCCTCGCCACCCCCTTCTCCTGCGTTGAGGGTGGTGGAGACGGCTTTCTTGGCCAGCACTGCCGCTTTGATCTGGATCTTGAGCTACACGCCGCTGGCCCCGCTTATGCGCCTGTTTTTCCCTATCCCGGTGGCACTGGCCGTGATGCGCTGGGATCCCCGCACTGGGGCCATGGCGCTGGGGGTCTCCGCCTTGCTGCTGACGGTGCTGATGGGGCCCACCCGCAGTATCCTCTATGTCATTCCCTACGGCCTTCTAGGCTATTGGTGTGCCTGCCTGTGGCGGCAACGCCTCTCCTGGTATCTCTCGGTGGTCAGCGGCGCTGCCCTCAGCACTTTTGGTCTGGTTTTCCAATTGCTGCTCTCCTCGCTGCTGCTGGGAGAAAACCTCTGGATCTATCTCACCATCCAGCTCACTGGCCTGACCAACTGGCTGCTGGACGTGTCTCTGGGCCGATTCGGCCTGTACTGGGTGGCGGAACCTTGGATGGTTCAGGTGGTGGTCCTAGGGTTTATTGCCTTTAACTCCCTTGTCTATGCATTTACTGTGCATTTGGTGGCAGCCTTGGTCATGGAGCACTTCCGCTGTCCGCTGCCACCGCCGCCAAAGTGGGTGCAATTTTTGCTGGACTAGCAGCCTCCTATACTTCTTGGGGAGGCTATCGCCATAAGATTAAAGTTAGATTGAGACCTAGAGGCTCTGCCTTCGTTGCCTAGGCCCTATGAACCCTATTCCCCCCCCTGCCCACCCCTACCAGTTCCGCGCGCTGGGCTTGATTAAGGGATCCCTGAAGCCAATCCCGAAGACCTATGCCCAGGCGACGCTGGTTGCCAGCGATGGCGTGGAGTACCCAGCCACCCCTGGCCGCGCCGGGCTGCTGCGCCCTTTTACCCACTGTATTGAGAGCGGCCGCACCTACTGGTACTACGTGCAGCCCCAGCCGCGCTCGGGGGGCACTCTGGGCCTAAGCGTCATCCGCATCCTGGCTCTGCCAGAGGAGGAGCAAGACCCAGCGGCAGAAGATGAGCCTTTTTTGCCTGCCCCTGAAGATGCGGAGGAAGGCTTTAACATTCGCGGCGTTGTCGAGCCCCACGAAGGCTACATCTGGGTAGCAGTGCGGCGCAAGCCTCAGGGGAGCAAACAATTTCCCCCCCTGCGGCTACGCCTGGAAGGGTTTTTGCCAGGGGCTACAGCGGGGGAGTTCTGGGATCTGCTGGCGGAGCGGGAAGGTCACAAGCTGCTGCTGGTGGATGGCAGCCGCCTCTTGACAGCCGTAGCCTAGGTGCTGAGAACTAGCCCAACTGTACCCCAGGATCCCTAACTGATGGTGTCTGCTGCTGGCTTGTCCCAACGGGTTGCCCGCCTTTCCCCTTCGGCAACGCTGTCGATCTCGGCCCTGGCCAAAGCCATGCAGGCAGAGGGTCTGGACGTCTGTATCCTGAGCGCCGGCGAGCCGGACTTTGACACCCCTGAACATATTCGGGCGGCTGCCATTCGCGCCCTGCAGGAAGGCAAGACCCGCTACGGCCCCACCGCTGGGATCCCCGCCTTGCGCCAGGCGGTAGCCGACAAGCTGCGTCGGGAAAACGGCCTGGACTATAGCCCCGAGCAGATCTTGATTAGCAACGGCGGCAAGCAAACCCTGTTTAACCTGGCCATGGTGCTGCTGGATCCAGGGGATGAGGTCATCCTGCCCGTCCCCTACTGGGTCAGCTATCCCGAAATGGTGGCTCTGGCAGGCGCTCAAGTGGTGCGGGTTCAGACCCAAGAGGCCCAGGGCTTCAAGCTCACTGCCGACCAGCTACGTCAGGCCCTCACCCCCCGCAGCAAGTTGCTCATTCTTAACTCGCCAGCCAACCCCACCGGCGCTGTCTATCACCGGCACGAGCTGGAGGCGCTGGCGGAGGTGATCCTCTCAGTTCCCCATCTCTACGTGGTCTGCGACGAGATCTACGAGAAGCTCGTCTACGGCGAAGCTCGCCACCTCAGCCTGGGATCCCTTTCTCCAGAGCTGCTGCCGCGCACTATCCTTAGCAGCGGCTTTGCCAAAGCTTATGCCATGACCGGCTGGCGCATCGGCTACTTGGCAGGGCCAAAGCCCATCGTCGAGGCGGCCATCAGCCTGCAAAGCCACAGCACCTCCAACGTCTGCACCTTTGCCCAATACGGTGCCCTAGAGGCCCTCACCAGCCCCCTTTCAGCGCCAGCGGTAGAAAAGATGCGCCAAGAGTTCTGGCGGCGGCGGGATCTGATGCTGGAGGGGATCCGCACCCTGCCAAAGGTAAGCTGTCCGGAGCCAGAGGGCGCATTTTACATCTTTCTCAACATCAGCCAGACCGGCTTGAGCTCGGTGGAGTTCTGCCAACGGCTGCTCAAAGAGCACCATGTAGCTGCCGTGCCAGGGGTGGCCTTCGGAGCCGATCACTGTATTCGCCTCTCCTACGCCGCCGACCGCGTCACCCTGGAAAAAGGTCTGGAGCGACTGCACCGCTTTCTCTCCTCCCTCTAAGGCGGGAAACTGGATGCTGCCAGCGCCCTGGTTGACCTAGAGGAGCTTCTTGACGATGAAGGAAGTAGACCTGGCCAAAGCCATCCAGCAGCGGCGCACTTTTGCCATCATCTCCCACCCTGATGCTGGAAAGACCACCCTTACGGAAAAGCTGTTGCTGTACGGAGGAGCCATTCAGGAGGCTGGAGCCGTGAAGGCCCGCCGCGCTCAAAAGCGGGTTACCTCCGACTGGATGGAACTGGAAAGACAGCGGGGTATCTCCATCACCTCGACGGTGCTCCAATTTGACTATCGCGACTTTCGCCTCAACCTCCTCGATACCCCTGGCCACCAGGACTTTAGCGAAGACACCTACCGAACCCTGGCGGCAGTGGACAACGCCGTGATGCTAGAAGATGCCGGCAAAGGGCTAGAACCCCAAACCCGCAAGTTGTTTGAAGTCTGTCAAATGCGGCGGCTGCCGATTTTTACCTTCATCAACAAGATGGATCGCCCCAGCCGGGATCCCCTCGAGCTCATGGACGAAATCGAGAGCGAGCTGGGCCTTAAGCCCTATCCTGTTACCTGGCCCATTGGCTCAGGGGAGCGCTTCACAGCTTTGTTTGACCGACGCACTCACGAGTTTCACTTCTTTGAGCGAGTCTCCGGGGGACGGCTACGAGTCAAAGATACAGTTATTAAACTCGGGGATCCCCAAGTGGAAGACCTAATCGAAAAAGATCTCTACTACCGATTTAAGGAAGAATTGGAGATCCTGGATGGCCTTATGCCCAGTTTGGATCTCAAACAGGTTCATGCTGGGAAACAAACTCCTGTCTTTTTCGGCAGCGCCATGACCAATTTTGGGGTGGAGCTGTTTCTCAATGCGTTTTTGGAGTACTCCCTGCCGCCAATGCCCCACGAAAGTACGGCTGGGCTGATTTCTCCAGAGTATCCTGAGTTCACAGGCTTTGTCTTTAAGCTGCAGGCCAATATGGATCCCCGCCACCGGGATCGCATTGCTTTTGTGCGCATCTGCTCCGGCAAGTTCGAGAAAGACATGGTGGTCAACCATGCCCGCCTCAACCGCCCAATCCGCCTATCCTACCCCCAGAAATTGTTTGCTCAAGAGCGCATCTCCATTGACGAAGCTTACCCTGGGGATGTGATTGGCCTAAATAACCCTGGCCTCTTTACAATTGGGGATACGCTCTACACTGGCCCAAAGCTGCGCTACGCCGGGATCCCAAGCTTTTCCCCGGAGCTTTTTGCCTATCTCAAAAATCCCAACCCCTCCAAATTTAAACAGTTTCAGAAAGGGGTGTCAGAGCTGCGGGAAGAAGGGGCGGTGCAAATTATGTACTCCCTTGACGAATCCAAACGGGATCCAATCGTGGCCGCGGTGGGCCAGTTGCAGTTTGAGGTGCTGCAGTACCGCCTGGAACATGAATACAACGTTGAAACCCGCCTGGAGATGCTGCCCTACACGCTGGCTCGCTGGGTAGAAAACGGCTGGGAGGCTCTTCGGGATCTTCCCAGTCTGTTTAACACTCTGATTGTCAAGGATGTTCAGGATAGGCCGGTTCTGCTCTTTAAGAATGAATGGACTCTGCAGCAATTTGTCAGTAGCAATCCCAAGATTAAGCTCAGCAAAATTGCTCCCACTGCCGATCTCAGCCTAGAAGCTAACAGCAGCCCGTAAAGCCCCTCAGAGGACCTCCTCCGGCGCATTCCCCGAAAAGGGTGCTGGTGGCCAGAAAAGCTGCAGCCGGTTGCGTCCTGCCCGTTTGGCTTGGTAGAGGGCCTCATCGGCTTGCTGGAGGGCAACCTCTGGCGGCAGGGGGTGATCTTCGCTAATCACGACCCCGCCAATGCTAATGGTTACGGGCAGTCTGCGACGGGGTGAAACCTCAACGGGACGGCTGGCGATAGCCTGGCGCAGCGACTCAGCATACCGTTGACAGCGCGAGGGGCTTAGACCAGGGGTAACGCAGACAAATTCCTCCCCGCCGTAGCGGTAGAGCAGGCTGGAGGGGCGGAGGTGCTGCTGCAGCCGTTCAACAATGGCCTGGAGAACGCAGTCGCCGATGAAGTGGCCGTAGGTGTCGTTGATCTGCTTGAAGTGATCCACATCCAGCATCAATAGGCAGAGGTAGCGGTAGCGGGCTTTCCCTTGCGGCCCCACCTGCTGCAGCAAACGGGGCAGTGCCTGGTCAAGGGCGCGGCGGTTCAAGGCTCCAGTCAAGGGATCCGTCAAAGCCAGAGACTCCAACAGCTCGTTGCGGGCTTGCAGTTGGCGGTTGGCCTGAGCCAAAGCTTGGACAAGCCGCTGTAAACGCAGCCCTGCCTGCACCCGTGCCCGCAGTTCCTCAGGAGCCACCGGCTTAGCGATAAACTCATCTGCCCCCGCCTCCAACCCCTGAAGGCAATCCTTGAGTTCAGAGCGGGCCGTGAGGAAAATGAAGTAGACAAACTGGCCAGCGGTGGTTCCCTTGAGACGGCGACAGAAATCCAGCCCTGACAGCTTGGGCATCACCCAATCGCAGATCACCATATCCGGCCACTGGCTTTCGTCGAGCGCCTGCAGCTGCTCCCAGGCCATCTGGCCATCTTCCCAGGTTTCCACCTGGTAGCCACAGGCTTTGAGAACCTCGCCCACGGAGCAGCGAGTCACCGAATTGTCGTCGACGACCCAAAGGCGGGGAACCTGATCCTTAAGCTGGCTCCACGCCTTCTCCTCCAGGGACTCAGGTACTGGACTAGAAGAATCCCCGCCCCTGTAGTCAGACGGCAGCATGAGGAGAAACCCCCAAAGTCTAGCTACAACTAGAAGTAGGGGTGGCTAAGTAGGTAGAGGCAGGGGGGCCCTCCCCTACCGCCTGCTGCAACGCCTCTACAAATTCCCGCACCCGAATGGGGTCAATGAGGGGGAAAAGCTCTGCATGGCCTGTCAGCATACCCCCAGAACGAGCCAGCCGCTTGAGGGAACTGGCCACGATCACTCCATCGGCGTGCTGGATGAGGGTACCAATGTTCTCAGCGGTGGCCCCTGAGCCAATGAGAAGGGGTACCTGAGGAGCAACTTGGCGGGCTAGCTTGAGATCTTCCAAAAGAGGCGGCTTGCCGGTCGCCTCGCCGGAGACAATGATGGCATCGGCAAGTCCTCGCTCCACTGTATCCAGGATAGCCGCCTCAAGGCTAATGGGGCCGAGAGGCTGGGCGTGCTTCACCAGCACATCGGCGAAGATTTTAATGTCTTGGGCCCCCAGCTCGCGGCGGTAGCGCAGCAAGCGGTAGGCATTCCCCTCGATGAGGCCCTGGTCGGTCACCATTGCCCCGCAGAGGATGTTGACGCGGATAAACTGCGCTCCCACACAGGCGGCAATGGCTAGAGCGCTACAGCCATCGTTGCGCAGGACGTTGATCCCGATGGGCAGGGAGACCAACGTCTTAATCCGCTGGACAACTACCGTCATGGCGCTCACCACCGCCGCGTCTACCTGATCCTTGGCAAAAGGGGCATCGTAGAAGTTCTCGACCAGGATCCCGTGAACGCCCCCTGCAGCCAAGGCCGTGGCGGCCTGTTCCGCTTGGGCAATAACCTGCTCCAGGTTGCCGCCCCAACGGGGGGAGGTGGGCAGCGGCAACAGATGGACCACTCCGATAACGGGATGGGAAGTTTTGAAAAGGTGTTGCAGCAGGCTCACCGGCAGGCTCCCTTGGGGATCCTTAACCAACAATCTTACGCCCGGATGGGATCGAGCAGGCTCCCTGCCGGCTAGCAGCAAGGCCGCGCAGCAGGCGAGGAACCAGGCTTGGCCCTTCATAGATCCAACCGGTATAGACCTGGAGCAAACTGGCGCCGGCAGCAAGCTTCTCCAGGGCGTCGTCTAGGGTAAAGATGCCCCCCACGCCGATAACGGGCAGCTGTCCCCCCGTGGCCTGGTGGATGTAGCGGATGATCTGGGTGGAGCGCTCTCGCAGCGGGGCGCCGCTGATGCCGCCGGCTGCTGTTGTCAAAGGCCCTAGACCAGGGAGGAAGCGGGTTTTCAGGTTGTCGCGGCGCAGAGTGGTGTTGGTGGCGATGATCCCAGCCAGGCCGTAGGCTTGAGCTAGCTCCAGAATGGCGTCAATCTCTGGCCAGTCTAGGTCGGGGGCAATCTTGACCAGAAGAGGCTTCTTGGCTTGGTTTTCCTCTTGGAGAGCGGCCAGGATGGGCTCCAGGTGCTTGGCAGCCTGCAGGGATCGCAAGCCTGGCGTGTTAGGGGAGCTGACGTTAACCACAAAATAGTCCCCCAGCTCCCGCAGCACCCGAAAGCTGGCCAGGTAGTCGGTGGCGGCGGCTTCCAGCGGCGTGGCTTTGCCTTTGCCCAGGTTGACGCCAATGGGGATAAGACGTTGACGCAGCCGGCGCAGCCGTTCGGCCAAAGCTGCTGCTCCCTGGTTATTGAAGCCCATGCAATTGAGGGCAGCCCGATCCTGGGGCAGCCGAAATAGGCGCGGCTTTGGATTGCCCGGCTGGGGCTGGGGAGTGACGGTGCCCACCTCCACAAAGCCAAAGCCCAGGTGGGGCCAGACTCCCAAAGCTACGCCGTCCTTATCCAAGCCTGCAGCGAGACCCAGGGGATTGGGAAAGCTCAGCCCCCACAGCCGCACCTCCAAGCAGGGATCCCGATAGCAGAAGAGGCGTTCCAAAAGACTCAAGATCCCCGTGGCCTGGGTAACATCTAGCCACTCCAAGGTGCGTAGGAGCGCCACCTTGAGGGTTTCTGGGTCAGCCCTTAGCCCGGAAAACAGTAGCGGCTGCAGCAGATCCCGGTACAGATTCACCCCTAAACCCCTCTTTGCCAAGCCATATTACCTGAGCCAGCTCGCTTGCACTCCGCGGTGCAGGGCTGTTGCTAGATTGGGGTTACAGCTTTGACTCCCCTCCTTCCGCCGGAAAAGGGGATGGGGGCAAAACCAGGATCCCTGAGGCTAGCGCTATGACTATCCCTCTCATCCAAAGCCCAGAGCTTCTGGAGAGTCGGCTCAAGGAGATCCCGGCTGAGCCTGGTGTCTACCTCATGCGAGATGCCAGCGATCAAATCCTCTATGTGGGCAAATCTAAGAAGCTGCGCTCCAGGGTGCGATCCTATTTTCGCTGCCTTGGGGATCTCCCCCCTCGCATTCAGCGCATGGTAGCCCAGGTGTGCGAGATCGAGTTTATTGTAACTGATAACGAGAGTGAGGCCCTGGCTTTAGAAGACAATCTGATTAAAACCTATCAGCCACCCTACAATGTTCTCCTCAAAGAGGATAAGAAGTACCCCTATTTGTGCATTACATGGTCAGAGCCCTACCCTCAGATTTACATTACCCGCCACCGCCGTCTCGACCGAAATCAAGATAAGTACCACGGGCCCTATACCGATGTAGGCCTGCTGCGGTACACCCTTGGGCTAGTGAAGCGGATTTTTCCCTTGCGCCAGCGTCCCAAGCCACTTTACAAAGATCGCCCCTGTTTGAACTACGACATCGGGCGTTGCCCTGGTGTCTGTCAGGGCTTGATCAGCCCTGAGGAGTATCGCAAGACCGTTGCTCAAGTGGCGATGATCTTCCAGGGGCAGACGGACGAGCTCATCCGGGAGTTGAAGGAGAAAATGGCCCAGGCGGCTGAGCAAGAAAATTACGAGGCAGCAGCGCGGTATCGGGATCAAATCCGCGGCCTAGAACAGTTGGGCGAATCCCAGAAGGTGTCTTTGCCCAACTCGACAGTTAGCCGCGATGCTCTGGCCTTGGCGATGGACGACTCGCGGGCTTGTATTCAGTTGTTTCAGGTGCGAGCGGGCAAGCTGGTGGGTCGGCTGGGGTTTGTGGCCGAAAACCGGGGCGACGATCCAGCCCTGATTTTGCAGCGGGTTTTGCAGGAGCATTACCAGTACTGCGATCCGGTGGAAATTCCCTCGGAAATCTTGACGCAGTACGAGCTGCCGGATCGCGATTTTCTCGAGTCTTGGCTAAGCCAAAAAAAGGGGCGCAAAGTCAGTCTCATTGCCCCCCAGCGGCAAAGTAAAGCCGAGCTGATTGAACTGGTGGAGCGGAACGCCCAGCTGGAGCTAGCCCGCAGCCAGCGCTTGGCAGACCGGGAGGCAGCAGCCCTGGAGCGCTTGGCAGAAGTTTTGGATCTGCCGTCAGCCCCCCGCCGCCTGGAAGCCTACGATATTTCCCACATTCAGGGATCCGATGCGGTGGGCAGCCAGGTGGTGTTTATCGACGGCCTGCCAGCCAAGCAGCACTACCGCCGCTACAAGATTCGCAACCCCGAGGTGCGTCCTGGCCACTCCGACGATTTTGCCAGCCATGCCGAGGTGGCGCGGCGTCGCTTTAGCAAAATGACCCCTGAGGATCAGCCGGACTTGGTGCTCATCGACGGGGGCAAAGGGCAACTGGCTGCAGTGATGGCTGTTCTGGCGGAGCTGGGGCTAGATCACCTGCCGGTCATTGCCTTGGCCAAGCGGGAGGAGGAAATCTTTCGGCCTGGGGATCCCGAGCCGCTGCGGCTGCCGCCCCAAGATCCAGCTCGCCTGCTATTGCAGCGCCTACGGGATGAGGCCCACCGCTTTGCCCTTGCCTACCATCGCCAGCAGCGGAAACTGCGCCAACAGGCTTCTGTTTTGGAGGAGATCCCTGGCCTAGGCAAGCAGCGCCAAAAGCTGCTCATGGAGGCGTTTCGCTCCCTTGCCCGCATTCAAGTGGCCACCGAAGAGCAGTTGGCCCAGGTGCCAGGCATTGGCCCCAAGCTGGCCCGCCAGATTTACCGCTACTTCCACCCAGACGCCGAAACCGAGTTGCCGGCAACAGTGCAACCCGCCTCTAGCCAAACCTAAGTCTGAGCTGGCGTATCATCGTGGAGTCCGCCATTCTCGGCTAGGGGAGCCAAGTGAAGGTAGCGCTGTTGCAACTTAACTATACCGTTGGCGATCTCAGCGGCAATGCCGAGCGCATCCGTGCGGCGGTCGAGGCGGCAGCAGCCAAGGGGGCAGAGCTGGCGATTACTTCTGAGCTGGCCTTGTTGGGGTACCCGCCCCGGGACCTGCTGCTCTACCCTGCTCTAGTCGAGAGGGCAGGCCAAGTTTTGCAGCAGTTGGCTGACCGGCTGCGGGATAGCATTCCGGTGGTGGTGGGATCCGTGCAGCCCAACCCCCTGCCGGAGGGGCGGCCTCTCTACAACGCCGCGGCCTGGCTAGAGGGGGGGCAGATCCGCCACTGGTTCCAGAAGTCGCTTTTGCCCACCTACGATGTCTTCGACGAAGACCGCTACTTTGAGCCGGGATCCCAGCCCCAGCCTGTCCAGTACGGCGGCTATCGCCTGGGTTTCACCATCTGTGAAGACATCTGGAACGACCGCGACTTCTGGCAGCACCGCCGCTACCACCGGGATCCGGTAGACGAGATGGCCCGCTGCGGCGCCGATTTGCTCATCAATCTGTCGGCCTCGCCTTTTAGCCTGGGCAAGCAGAAATTGCGGGTGGAAATGCTGGGATCCCTGGCCCGCAAGCACGCCCTGCCCATCCTCTATGTCAACCAGGTGGGGGGCAACGACGACCTCATTTTCGACGGGGCCAGTTGCGCCCTAGACTGCCGGGGCCGGGTGGTGGCCCAAGCCGCTGCCTTTCAGCCGGACTGCCTGATTGTAGATGTGGAGGCGCTGGTTCACCCTCCTGAGGAAGGCCCGGAAGTTCAGGGATCCCGCTGGCCAACGGAGCCGGAAGCAGAGCTCTACGAGGCGCTGGTCTTAGGCACCCGCGACTACGTCAGCAAATGCGGCTTTCGCGAGGTGTTGCTGGGCCTGTCGGGGGGGATTGACTCAGCGGTAACTGCCGTCATTGCCGCCGACGCCCTAGGGCCGGGGCGGGTGCTGGGGGTACTCATGCCCTCTCCCTATTCCAGCCCGGGCAGCCTGACGGACGCCTACCAACTGGCGCAGAACCTGGGGATCCCTACCCTGAAGCTGCCCATCCAGTCGATTATGGAGAGCTACCAGCACCTCCTGGCTGAGCCCTTCGCTGGCCTGCCCTCTGACATCACGGAAGAGAACCTGCAGTCGCGCATTCGCGGCACCTTGCTCATGGCCCTCTCCAACAAGTTTGGCCGGCTGCTCTTGACCACGGGCAACAAGTCGGAGCTGGCGGTGGGCTACTGCACCATCTACGGGGATATGTCCGGCGGCCTGGCCGTGATTTCCGATGTGCCCAAAACCTGGGTCTACCGCCTGGCCCGCTGGATCAACCGCCACCAGGAACGGATTCCCCTCCCCATCCTCACCAAGCCCCCCTCAGCAGAGCTGCGGCCCGGCCAGAAAGATAGCGACAGCCTGCCTCCCTACGACTTGCTGGACGCTATTCTCCAGCGGCACATCGAACAGCACCAGTCGGCCGCTGAGCTGGTGGCCCAGGGGTTTGACCCTGACACGGTGCAGCAGGTGCTGTGGCTGGTGCAGAATGCTGAGTTCAAGCGCCACCAGGCTCCCCCTGGCCTACGGGTTACCGATCGGGCCTTTGGCACCGGCTGGCGCATGCCGATTGCCAAGCGCCAAGAAGGGATCAGCTAAAGAACAAAGAGCCTGCTCCACGGCAAGCTTGATCTGGTGCTAGGGCCTGAGGGGGATCACTGAATGAGACCTAGCCAGGAGGCGACGCCTTGGCCTGTTACCGCTTCGATGACAATGGCCAGCACAAAGCCAATCATAGCTGCGCGGCCGTTGAGGCGCTCGGCGTACTCGTTAAAGCCAAACTTGGGCTCAGACAGGTTGGGGTTGGACATGGAAACCTCCACAAGCGGCACCTGCCCTTCAGTATACTTTGCATTTCTTCACGATCGCAACCTCAGCCGCTTCTCGCCTTAGGGGCTAGGCTTTGCCTTCCCTGTTACAAAAATTCGGAAATCGCAGCCTTCTTGCCGACTAGGGATCTCCTCTAGTCCTTGATTCACCAGACAATTGGCCACTTTGTGGCATAACCAACCTTCTGCCTTGACGTAGATGGGCTGAGCTAGTAGGCTTGCAAGTACATCTTTTCTGGTAGGCATTTTGCCTAGGCTAAAGTTGGCTCCGTCTTTAGCCGGTGTGCCTTATGTGGGCAAGGAGCAACTACCTGCAGCTCGCGGGGAAGTTACGCCTGTGGAGATCCCTCTGGCGGGGTGGTAGGGGTGGGCTCTGCCACTAGCCATGGGTCGCTGAAGCAGGAAGAAAGGCTCAACGCCGAGCGAAAGTCTGCTTTTGCCCGGGGCTGTATAAGTCTTTCAGAGCGGTAATCTGAAGGGCAGGTAATGGAGAAAACCTCTATGGCGATTCAGCGCGGTGCCAAAGTCCGTGTCTTGCGGAAAGAATCCTACTGGTATCGGGATGTGGGGACAGTTGCGGCGGTGGATACCAGCGGCATTCTCTACCCGGTGATCGTCCGCTTTGACAAGGTTAACTACTACAACATCAACACCAACAACTTCCGCGAAGACGAGCTGGAAGTGGTGGAGGAGCCCAAGCCCAAAGCCGCTTCCAAAAAGTAAACCCAAGCCCTCCCGTGCCCGAGCTGCCGGAGGTTGAAACCGTTAGGCGGGATCTGCAGTGCCTGACTCTTGGCCTGCGCATCCTGGCGGCAGAAGTGCTTCTTCCTCGCACCTTGGCCTACCCCGGCCAAGAGGAGTTTGTGCGGGGGCTGGCTGGCGCCTATTTGACCCAGTGGCGGCGTCGGGGCAAGTATCTTCTGGGATCCCTGGACTCCGGAGCGGTTCTCGGCGTGCACCTAGGCATGACGGGGCAGTTGCTCTGGGTTCAGGGATCCGCGCCTTTGCCAGCCCATACCCGGGTTCGACTGCGCCTGGAGCAGGGGTGGGAGCTGCGCTTTGTGGACCCGCGTACCTTTGGCCAGATGTGGTTGGTGCCTGCCGGGGTGGAGCCGGAGGCGGTGATCACGGCTTTGCAGAGGCTGGGGCCAGAGCCGTTTTCGCCCGCCTTTTCAGAAACCTATTTCCAAGCCGCCTTGCGGAAAAGCCGCCGCCCCATCAAAGCCGCCCTGCTGGATCAGTCGCTGCTAGCGGGAGTGGGCAACATCTACGCCGACGAAGCCCTGTTTTTGAGCGGCATCCACCCCTTGACACCTGCCTCGCAGCTTTCCGACGCTGCCAAGAGCCGCCTGCGAGAAGCCTTGATCCGGGTGTTGCAAGCGGGGCTGGAGCAGCGGGGCACCACCCTGCGCGATTACCGGGATCTGCGGGGGCTCAACGGCAACTACCAGGGTCAGGCGTGGGTATATGGTCGAGAAGGGGATCCCTGTCGCCTGTGTGGCACCCCGATTCAGCGGATCAAGCTGGCAAGCCGCTCAGCTTACTTTTGCCCCCACTGCCAGCCGCCTTGAGGGCAGACCTCTGGTGAACGGTTCCCCGTGAAGAAGATGGCCTGGCCTCGGTCTTGGGGCAGTCTCAGTCTCCTCGCCCTGTGGGGGATGGGGATCCCGGCACCTCCAGCTTTTGCCCAACTGGAGCTTGAGGCCCAACTGGGTCGATCCCAAGTCGTTCTTCCTGGCCGAGATTGTCCCGCCTGCGATCTGACGGGAGCCGTACTGGCGGGAGTGGATTTGCGGGGGGCCAACCTGAAAGAAGCCATCCTCAAGCAGGCCAATCTACAAGCTGCCAACCTCTCCCAGGCCATCCTCAACTTGGCCGACTTGCGCGGCGCCAACCTGAGCAGCGCGGATCAGGGGGGAGCCTTTTTGTGGGAAGCGGATCTCAGCCGAGCCAACCTGCAGCAGGCCAATCTCACAGGGGCCAATCTTCAGGTAGCTAACCTCAGCGAAGCCGATTTGCGCGGGGCTGTTCTTGCCGGCGCCGACCTGACGAGAGCCAACCTGCGCCAGGCCGATCTGCGCGGGGCCGACCTGCGGGGAGCTTTTCTGGAAGAAGCCGATCTGACCGGTGCCCTGTACAATGCTCAGACCCGGCTGGATCCCACCTTCAACCCCAAGACCCGCGGCATGGTCTTTGTAAAATAGCTCCTCTCCAGGCTGGGGGTGAGGGCACTTTATTGGGGATCCCTCTTTTGGGCAGATTAAGTTGTGCCCTCTTCCTGGCCGGGATCCTATGATTTCTCCTGTGCGCGTGCTCATTGCCGACGACCATCCTCTGTTTCGGCTAGGGATGAGGTTTGCCCTGGAAGCCCAGGGGTTTGTGGTGGTAGCCGAGGCCGAGACCGGATCCCAGGCTGTTGAGTACTGCCGCCACCACCCCGTCGACGTGGCCCTTTTGGATGTGCGCATGCCTGGTGGGGACGGGATCGCTGCCTGCCAGCAGATTGTCGAGCTGGGCCTGCCGGTGGTGGTGGTGATGGTGACGACTTTTCACGAGCCGGCCCTAATCGAAGCAGCGCGGCGGGCGGGGGCCAAAGGCTACCTCTCCAAAGAAACCGAGCCGGCGGAATTGGCCCGCGTTATCCGCCAGATCTTGGCCAACCCCGACCACGACTGGCTGCCCGCCCCCCAGGAGCTGCCCAGGCTTACCCCCCGCGAGCTATGCGTGCTGCAACTGATGAAGGAGGGCCTAGCCAACAAACAAATTGCTCGCCGCCTTGGCATTAGCGTCGAAACCGTGAAAGAGTACGCCAGCGCTGTCTACCGCAAGTTGGACGCCACCGACCGCGTCACCGCCCTGCTCAAAGCGCAGCAACTGGGGATTTTGTAAAAGCTTGGGAATCCTGAAAAGAGCAGGCTGTCCCTTCCCCCCACCCGTGGGGATGTCTGAGACTCGGGATCCCTTGCATACTGTTGCTATCTTGGCACTCGCATACTCCGGGATACAGCCATGTCTGCTCCTTCCCCGCTGTTGCTCAAACTTGTCCTGCGCTTGCTCAGCTCTCTGAAGATCCCGGTGGATCGGGGCAGGATCCGCGAGCGCGGCTTTGTGCTGCCAGTGGCGATTTTAATCGTGCTGGTGCTGAGCTTGGTAACGGTGGGGTTGCTTACTCGATCTACCCAGCGCACCATCCAAACCCAGGTGGAGCGGGCGGAGCAGACGGTTAGCCGACAACTGAATGCCGCCATCGACCGGGCGCGGGCCAAGATCGACTACCTCGTCCGGGATCGCCGCCTGCCTGTCAGTGCTCCCACTGATGAGCAATTCACCTCTGCCCTGCTCAACGATGGCGAAGTGGTGCCTGCGGAAGCCTCGGATCCCTACACCCTTCCCGACGAGGAGCGTTTCCTGTTGACCTACACGGCTCGCGTGCCCGATCCCCAGAATCCAGGTCGGCGAATCGAAGTGCGGCGGCAAGCCCCGGCTTGGTGGTTTTTGGTGGATACCGACAACAACGGCCTCAATGACTCCGTAACAGCCTATACCATCCTTCATGCTCGTCGTGCGCCGGTAGAGGGCCGAGACAGACTGGAGGGCTTTGAGGGAAATATCAGCGATACTGAACGGGCGCGGCGACTGGTGATCCGCAGTGGTCCACTGCAGGGTTCGGCCTTGGCGGGGTGTACCGATTCTCCGGCTGGACAGACGGTCAACCCCAACGTGGGGGACTGGTTCCAGGTGGGCTCATCTTTGCAAAAGCCCTTTCAGGTCTATGCAGTTACTCTTCCCATTGAGGGGGCCGACTCCACCACCCGCGCCATCTCGGCCTTGCAGTTCCAGCAGGATCGGAAGCGGGATCTGCTCAACAAGTGGGGGGTCTTTAGCCGCGGCGATGTAGAGTTCTTCTTCACCCCCGGCTACAACTGGAACGGCGCCATCTACGCTGGGGGCAGCCTCTTTTTCCGGTATGGCTCCAACAACTTGTTCCGGGCTTTCACCATCAGCTCGGAGCAGTCTTGCTTCTACATGCCGCGGGAAAACTCCGAGATTACCGCCTTTGGAGAGCTGGTGGCAGGGGCCATTGGCTACGCCGGCCAGCAGGTGAGCGATACTCTGATTTTCGATGTTCACTCTGGCGAGCAAGACAAAGCGCCAGAGGTGCTGGCTCGGTTGAACAACCAAAATTTTGACTCGGTGCAGAACCAGGTAGAGCCAGAAAATGTGGCGCTGGATCCCTTGGAGCTCCACCTTTTTGGTCGCATGCGCAGCCGGGGATCCTATGCCCAAGATGCAGAAGGATTGGCACGTTCTCCTCTCAACGGCCGGATTAAAGCTGGCGGCTTTCGGTCAACGACAGACCAAGTCTGCCCCCCCTACGTGGACGATGTGTATCGGGCCGACAACCGCTTTGGCCCCAAAGCCAGCTATGACCGTCCACCGGTCGAACCTGACCCGCAGAGGGGCTGCGACGTGGACACCTTTGCTCAGAGGTTTGGTGTCGGTGCCGGTAGCCCGATTCCTCCTAATGCCAGGAACAACCAGAATGAGTCTTTGACCGAGGACAACCCACCCCCAGGCGCCCTTTCCGAGGTGGGCTTGGATGGCTATTGGGAGCGGCGGGCCCGTGTGGAAGGTCTGCGGGTGATCGTGGGCCAGCGGCTGGAGCTGACCCGCACCGATTCTTTGCCTCTGCCTTTGGTGCCGGCTGGGAATCCCGACGATCCCACCAAGCTGCAGGCCATCTTTATCAGCAACGAGGCGCGGCAACGCCTGACGCTGCGAGATAACCCGGCGGCGGTGCAGGCCACAGCCGTTTACCACTACAGCCAACGAGATGGGCGCTTCCCCATTGCTTGCCTGGCCACGGTAGCCCACCCCGGCACTCCCTGGAGCTTGCAGCGGGCTTCTACGTTTCCCGCGGGTGACCAGAGCAACCAACTGGGTATCAACTTCTTTACCGGCGAGGGCACCAACGTTTGGGAGTATGACCCCGAGCCGATGCGGGAGCAACTGCGGCGTGGCACTCCTTTGTGGACGGCGCTCACCAACCTGGCTAATTTTGCTGGCGATCCCGACGGGGCCTACCCACCTAGGCAAGAGCTGGGCCGCATTCACCCGGATCCGTTCATCACCGCCTTTGGCAACTTCTCCGAGCTGCGGCGGGTTATTGATATCGTCAACCGAGGCACCTCTGTTGACCAATTGAGCCTGGCCGACCAAACCACCCTGCAAACGGCAGGCTGCATGTTGGGCATGCTGGCCGACAACATCCTGCGCATTCGGGATGCCGCCGAGGACGGGGATCCAGGAGCTCAGATCCTTTGGAACGACATCCAAGCCAGCCGAGCTGGGGACCGAGAAGCGGCCAACCGGTTTTATCTGCCGCTGCGCTACATTTTCCCTCTGCAGACCTTCCACCACAGCGTGCCTCCCAACCCCAACGATCCCCTTGAAGATGAGCGGAGGCAGGCCTACCCCTTCCTACAGGGGCCAGTAACCTATCAAGCCGTGGTGGATCTGGAATCCATGAGGCTGGAGCCCCGGCCTACCATTGACCAGTGGACTTTGCCCCATGCCCCAGCCAATTGCACTGCTGCTGGCCCCAATAGCAACCAATTTGATCTCATTCGGATTGGTAACGAGTGTCGTCGCGTGCCCTTCAAAGATTCCGTCTTTTACGATGGCCGCGAGGCGATGGCAGTGCGGGCCCTAAACATTGACCTGGCCCTTTTGACCAACAATGTCAGGGATCAGGCCAACGGGTTGATCAACGGAGATACTTGGCTGCCTGCCGGTGTGCAAGAAGGCCGCGAGGGTGGCATTTTCTACGCCTTCCGGGAAGATGCCGTGCGGGAAGATGCCATTGCCCGCCCACCCTTGGGCACTTTTGATGACACTGATGATAGCTACCTAACCAGATGGCGCAACGCAAACGCCCGCGGCACTTTGGGCAGCGCTGGCGTTATGAACGCCGGTCAGCCGAATCGAGGCACGGCCAATAATGGCCAAACGGTCTGGGATCCCCCTGTTTCCGATGCCGGACTTAGCCCTAAGCCGGTGGACTACTACGCGGATCCGGATCGGCGGCCCTACGGCTTCCGGCTGCGCAACGGGGCAGTGTTGGCCCGCAGTGTGTTTAACCCCAGTAACGACATCAAGCCTACTGAAGCTCTCTTTGGCTTGTCCTTCATTTCCGATAACCCTGTCTACATCCAAGGGGACTTTAACCTGCACCAGACGAGGGACGGGCAGCGGCTGGAGGAGTTCACAACTCTTCTTAACTTCGGAGCAGACGGCCTCTACAGCAACTTCTACGGGCGGCGGCGGGCCAATGAAGACCGGCGCTTTGCTCGGGTGGTAGACCCAAACAATAGCCGGGAGCCTGCCGATCTCTGGCGGCCCAGCGAGGTCTTGGGCGACTCGGTGAACATTCTCTCTGCCGACTTCTGCGATGGCAGCATTGATGATGCCTTTGTCCAGGATGGCACCCTCAATGGCGGCGGCGTTAACTACAACCCCAGGCAGGACTACAACGGTGGGCGGGCATCAGCCCCTCGCCGCAACGACTACTACGGCTGCAGCGGGGATAACCTAGGAGCCAACACTTCTTTCCTCAACCAAGCGCTGGTAATCCGCGGCAACAACTGGCCGGCTCCGGATCCCACCAGAGGCGGCGCTGGTGTCCTCCGCTTCGACAACACCAACGGGGCCCAGAACCTAGGCGACAACCTCAACCAGCCGGGTTGGCCGGATGTGTTTGCCCGCGACACCATTCTGGCTCCCTTCAACAACGCCGATTCGGATCCCAATAACGATGACAGAACGGCGGGCGGTGGCGTGCTGGCAGTGCGGCCCTTGCGGGCACCCGATGTGGGCTATGCCAACTTCGGCACCCGCATCTCCGCTTTGGGCAACCCGGTGCTGGATACCTCCCGCTGGGTGCTGGTGGCTCCGCTGGGACCCTGCCCGGATCCCGGCGGCTCTGGGTTGCTGGCCGAGTACTACAACGGCTGGCTGACCAGCCCGCAGAACCAGTACAAACGCGACACAGGGTTTGCCACCAGCGGAGTCGTAGGCCCCCTGCTCGGAGCTGCTCAAGATGCCAACCTGCCCTACCTGCGGGCGGTGCGCTGGCCGGATCCGGTGTTCCCGGCGCAAGGCGTGCCCGATGCCCTTGGTCAGTTTAACAACGGCTTTACCAGCAGTGCTCACACTTGCCCCACGACCAACTTGGACAGCGCCAACAATGACCAACGCTGGGCCTGCGTGCGCAATGCTATCGATAACCCGACCAACCTAGCCCCCTTTGCCCGCAGCGGCAGCGGTTTCCCTTGGTGGGGAGGCTTCCAGTACTTTTTCGGCAGCAGCACATCGCTGAACTCCAACTCTCCCTTCAAGCGGCGGCTGTATGACGACTCTAAGTGCAACAGGTCTTTGGCGGACATTCGGGAGCCCCTTTGCCGCTTGTCGGCGCCGGCTGGCACCCCAGATCGACGGGATCGCGGCGACTGGTTCTGGATGCCTAGTTGCGGAGAGCCAGATGGCAACAATGGTTTTACGAATCTGCTGACCGACGCAGATGATCTCAACTTCCCGGGTCACTTCAACTTCCAGCGCTCCTGCTGGCGGCGTAGAAGTGGGGGCGGGCCAAATGGCAACAACAACGGCAACGACTTTTTCGTGGTGCGCTGGGTAGGGGAGCTGTATCCCCGTTGGCCTGGCCTACAGAGCTACCGTCTCTTCAGCAACGATGGCGCGCGGCTGATCATTCGACGGCGGGACGGCTCCAGTGCCACTTTTGTCAACCATGGAGCCTGGAACGGAACTTCGCTCAGCCTAGGGCCCAATGCTGCGGGTGCCGAAGCCTGGGAGGATAGGCAGGATAGCGGCGGCAACGGTAACCTGGTCACCCTGCGATTAGAGCTGGAGTGCGCGGATCCATCCCAGCCCTCGCCCTACTTGGTGGAGATCCAGACCTACGAAAATACCGGCGATGCCTTCCTGCGCTTTGCCACTCGCGATGGCAGTGATCTAGAAAACTACGACCTGCGCTACCTAAAGCCGCTGCCGCCGGTCAACAAACCTTGCCAGCCGGATCGGAATAAACCTCTGTTACCCAACCAGAAGTACTGCGAAGCCCCTCTCAATTGCAATCCCATCTGGACAGACTGGAGTCCTGCATGTAGAACCGACATCTGTGTGGCCACCACCATCACCCAAACCAGAACGGCCACCTTGCCTGCCGGTTGCCCTGGCAGCGCGCCAACGCCGGAAACTCGGCAGATCACCTGCCAGCCGCAGTACAACTACGGGCCTTGGTCAGATTGGACGCCTCAGTGTACCCAGCAGCAGCAGTGCAGCCGGGCTACCATTACGCAGAGCCGCACCCGCACTGTAACCCCGCTCTGTCGCAGCCAAAGCCCCTTTGTCGAAACTGAACGCCAAACCATCACCTGCCAGCCTCCGGAGCCTACCTGCACCTATACAGCCTGGACTCCTGCGTGCACGGTGGCCAACGGCGGCCTGCAGATAACTCAGAGCCGCACTGAGACCTGCACCTCGATTTGCGGGACCACCACCCGGACGCAAACCCAAACGGTTACCTGCCCGAAGACTTGCAACTACAGCGAGTGGAGCCCCTGGTCACCCCCAGATTGCAGCCAGGTTCAGGTTGCCTGCGGCCAAACTAGAACGGTTACCCAAACTCGAACGCGCAACCTAATTGCCAGCACCAGCAGCCCCACCTGTCCAGCAACCGAGACGCAGAGGCAAAATCTCACCTGCCAGGGGCCTCCCTGCGGGCCGAGCACTTTTGCTCCAGAAACTCCCTCCAAGAGCCCTCTGGGCGAGTGGATGGCGGCCAAGCCCAACACGGTGGAGCTGCGACCTGCTCGGGAGGTGCAAGCGGATCCAGAACCCGAGACGGTCAGCGTGCATAGCGTGGCCAAGGCTTCTACTGAAGGCGTGACCATTGCCTTGGAGCCGCAGCTCTCGCCGGTGCTGGAGGTGAAGGCAGGGGTGCCCAAGCCGCCCAAGTGGCCCAGCCCTGCCGAGGCTCTGCAAGCGGCCTTTAACTGGATGTTTGGCGAGCCAGCTTATGCCGCCCGCAATGGCCTGAAGGGCAACTTGCCCTCTCAGATTGCAAATCCTAGCAAGGAGCCTGGCATCCGCCCGGCTATCAGGGGAGCGGCTCTACAAGGCCCGTTTACAGAGAGAACCCGCCCCTGGGCCCGAGCGCTAAGGCGCAAATTACTTAGTGAAGATCTGACGGTGGGCTGCCCCTTGGAGGAGGAAGGCCCAGATTCCGAAGGCGGCTTCTGGGTGCCGGGGGTATTTCGCCCCAACTTCAACGACCGCTTCAAGTACACCGCCTACACCGGTAACAGCCGCCCCAGCACGTTGCGCTTTGTGGACAAAAACGGCAACAATCAACCGGATCCGGATGAGATTCGAGATCGGGATCCGCTGTTTGGGTTGGATCTGGTTCCTGAGCCTCCCGGCAACCCCATTCAGCTAGAAATTCAGCCGCAGATGGTGCTCAACCCCTATGCCCGAGTCAACAAAAGCGCCGCGACCCAAGCCTACACTCCCGCGTCCAAGTATGCGGACGGATACTACATTAACCACGAGGGCAGTGAAGATATTCGCAATGGCCTCTGCTTCTACGTCAAGCCCAACGGCAACACCATCCAGGTTCAGATCGACCGTAACGGCGGCGATGGCGATGGCCTGGTCTGGGTGGATGTGGAGCCGTTCACCCTGGACCTGAACAGTCCCGCCACTGGCTTTGCCGACAAAAACCCGGTGCTGGGGGTAATCCTGGATGAGGTGACCCGTCGGCCCATTCCCATTCCCCGCTTCCAAGAGCTGGCTTCAACCGATGTGAACCAGCGCCGCCGCAACGACAACGGCACCCAAAACCGGCAGCTCCAGCCGGCCAGGGAAACGCGGGTGAATGCCATTGCCATCAGCGGCACCCTGCCCTCGCGGCTGCATCAAACCGCCGGTGGCATGCACAACTTCCTACGCCTCAACGAGCTGTGGAAAGATACCAACCTCTTCTTCAGCGGCTCGATGATCCAGCTTAACTACAGCACCTACGCCACCGGCCCCTTCCTGCAGCACAGCTTTGAGCCACCCGATCTGGTAGACGATCCAACCTTTGTGCGGGGCTTCGACTACTACTTCCCGCCCAATCGCCGCTTCGGCTATGACGTGGGCTTGCAAATTGCCCGCCGCCCCGGCCCTGTGTCGTCCCGCTTCCAATTCCCCTCCAACACGCGCACCGAGTTCTTGCGGGAGCTAGATCCACAAGATCCGTACGTGCGGCGGCTGCGCTGCGCACTCCAGAATCAGCCGGGTGTGCGGCTGGATCCGTCTGCCCGGATTGGTGGCTGCGAGGAGTTCAACTGATATTGACCTGCCCGGTTAGGGGCAGATTTAGGATAGGGGCAGAAGGGCGAGGGATCCATGAACAAGTGGCGGCTTTGGCAGCAACAACAAGCAGAGGGTTTCACCCTCATTGAAGTCTTGGCTTCGGTAGTCCTCGTGGCCCTGGCCATGGCTGCCCTGGCCCCTACCCTCACGGTGATTGCCTACCGGCGTGCCATGAGCGAGCGGGTGGAGCTGGCCAACCGCCTGGCCCAGGAGGAGGTGGACCGCATCCGCACCCTGGTGGATATCGAGCTATCTGACGACCCTCGTGCTTTTCGGCATCCGGCTCAACTAGCCCGCCTGCCCAAGGTGGGAGCCAACCCGCTGGCAAATACCCCACCTCCTACCGATATGGACACAGATGGGAACAACTATTCCATTCGCGTGGCTCGGGTCCAAGTGCCGGGGCGTAACCCTGAAGAATACGTCATCCAAACCTTCCGCGACGCAGGGGCACCTTGCATCGACCGCCGTGAAAACAGGGTCATTGAGGGGGTGCCCTGCAGCTTTCGCATGGGGGTGAGGGTTTACCACCGCTTTTCTTTTGATCCAAACACTCGCCGAGCGCTGCCTGGCTTGAGGAGGGAGGTGGTTTCGGCTAACCAGAACTTGGCCAATGCCGATGTCTGGCTCTTTCCACTAGCCACCTCCTTTGTAGAAGTTAACCCTGCTGCCAACTTGGGGGATGTTTGCCGCGCCGTTTTGGCCGATGTTCAAGCCAGAGGTGGAACACCGACCAACAACTGCAATGCCTTCCCGCTGCCCAGCCCAAGCCCTACCTCGCTTTGAAGCGACGGGTAAGCTCCTCCTGCAGGCTCACAAAAAGGTGGTGTTTTCCTATGTTCAAGGTTTTTCGCCGCAGGGTTTACCAGAGTGCGGGGTTTACCCTCATTGAGCTGTTGGTCTCACTGCTGGTTGCCTCCATCTTTCTCCTGGCCACCGCGATGATTGTCATCGAGACGATGCGGCTGGATCGGGAAGAGACGGGCCGTACCCAGGTGCAGGCGGAGCTGACCCAGGCCATGGAATCTATCCAGCAGGATCTGGCAGAAGCTCTCTACATTTACAACGACACCGAACAGCCTAGCGGAGACGGGATCCCGGATGTCATTCAACGGCTCTACACGCCGGGCTGGATCCGCCGGCCCGATGACGCTATCCCGGTTGTTGCCTTTTGGAAGCTAGAGCCGATCCCGCAGGGATGTTACCGTACTCGGCGAGAGGACGGTACTCCGGGAGACCAAATCCCCAACTTGCAACAGATTCGAGAAGGCCGCGCCATCCTACCTGTCCAACCACCTCCTGAGTTCCCGCGCGATCAGAACGGTAGAAATGCGGATTGGGACACTCTTGTCAGCCGCCGCGGCATCTACACCCTGGTGGTGTACTACCTACGCCGCAACTACAACAACGCCGGCAACCCAACGGGGCGCACTCCCTGGGAAGGCAACGCGCGGATCGACCGTTTTGAGTTGCAACCCTTCAACACTGAGGGTCAAAATAACTGTGCTGGGCGCAGCCCATTCTTTAGGGTTGATCCCGATCCTTTCCAGGAGGGTTTTCTTGCCTGGCCCTCTCAGCAGGCTCTGCAAAGGCTCCAAGAGCCCCAGCAGCCTATTGCCGAGGCGGGCAATCGAGGCCCCCGCCTGACAACTCTAGTCTCCAACATCTTCAGCAGCCGGGAGGGAAGTCCGCAGGTTGCGCCCGCTTGCCCGCAGGGCTATGCCTTTGGTGGCGGCAGGCCCAACGGCGTCACCTTCCCAGGGCTGGGAGATAACGAAAACGACGTGGGCTTCTTTGTCTGCGTGCGGCAAAGCGTCGGCGCTGACCGACCGCAGGATGTGATCATCAACATCACCGCCACGGCCATGGAGCGGGCCAACCCTGGCCTTTTCCGTCGCTACATCCGAAATGCCACCAGCGTCGATATCTCAGAGGTGTCGCGCTACTTGCTGCCAATGCAAACACGGGTTCTTGCCCGCGGTGTTATCAACCGTCAGCTCTCCTAGGGGGAATGTCCACCATGTTGGCCTTGGAGAAAAAAGCAATTGGCCGAGCTCAGCCTTTTCGATCCCGGGGCTTTACGCTGACAGAAGTCCTAGCGGTGGTGGTCATCATCGGCATCCTGGCCGGGCTGGCGGTTCCTTCTGGGATCAACATCTGGGCGCGGATCCAACTGGAGGATGCCCAAAACAAGGTGGAGCGCGCCCTGCACACCGCCCGCACTAACGCCAAAGCCTCTCTCCAAGGTCGTGCTTGGGTGGTTGGGATCGACAATGCGGATCCAAGGGTTCCCACGCTAGTGATCCAAGACGAGGAAGGCCGTTGCGATGAGCCTACCCCCTGTCAGCGGGTGCGCCTGAATAACTTTGTAACGGTACGCAACAACTTCCCTGATGGCAGAGCTGTTTTCGACTCGGAAGGGCGAGCGCGTCAGCTAGGACGCTTTGTCGTCAGCAGCACCTACTCTCAGGGAGAAAACCGCTGCGTGGTGGTGAGCACTTTGATCGGCACTCTTCGCAAGGACAACAATCCGGAGTGTGGCAATGTAACCAGCGAGCCAGAGGAAGGATAGCTGGGGTAGGATGGTCAGGCCGTGGCTGAAAGGTTGCCAGGCTCCTGTCCTAAGCTGCCGTAGGTCATTGGCTATGCTTACCTCTTCCCCAACTCTTGAAGCTCCACAAAAAGCCTTCCCCTGGCAAACTCGGCAGCCGGCTCTGCTCGTGCTGGCCGATGGCACTTCCTTTGCCGGCTGGTCTTTTGGGGCGCCGGGCACGGCGGTGGGTGAGGTGGTGTTCAACACGGGCATGACCGGCTACCAGGAGGTGATGACCGATCCCAGCTACCGGGGGCAGATTGTGACCTTTACCTGCCCTGAGCTGGGAAACACCGGAGTCAATGAGCTGGATCAAGAATCGGCCCGGCCCCAGGTCGCGGGAGTGATTGCCCGCAACGTGTCTCGCCTAGCTAGCTCCTGGCGGGCCATGGGGACGCTGCCTGACTACCTCAAACAGCATGGAATCCCGGCCATTGCCGGGGTGGATACGCGGGCTTTGACGCGGCGGCTGCGCTCCCAGGGGGTGATGAATGGAGCTATTTCGACCGAGATCCTGGACCCGCAGGCGTTGCTGGAGCAGGTGCGCCAAGCCCCTTCCATGCAGGGGCTAAGCCTGGCGGCAGAGGTTACAACGCCCAAGCCTTACGAGTGGCTGGAGCCCACCCCTGCCGACTGGGACTATGGCCGCAGCCAAGGGATCCCGGTCCCAGATCCCCCCTTGCGGGTGGTGGCGCTAGATTTTGGCATCAAGCGCAATATCTTGCGCCGCCTAGCTCGCTACGGCTGCCGGGTGGTGGTGTTGCCGGCCCACGCCACTCCTGAGGAGATCTTGAGTTACAACCCCGACGGGATCCTTCTCTCCAACGGGCCTGGGGATCCGGCGGCAGAGACCGCGGCCATCCGCACCGCCCAGGCGCTGCTGCAAAGCGGGAAGCCCTTGTTTGGGATTTGCCTGGGCCACCAGATCCTCAGCCTAGCCCTCGGAGGATCCACCTACAAGCTCAAGTTTGGCCACCGCGGCCTCAACCATCCCTGTGGGCTAGAGCGGCAAGTGGAAATCACCAGCCAAAACCATGGGTTTGCAGTAGACGCTGCTTCGATCCCGGCTGAGGACGTGCAGATCACCTACCTCAACTTAAATGACCGCACGGTGGCCGGGATCCGCCACCGCCAGTTGCCCCTCTTTTCAGTGCAGTACCACCCAGAGGCCAGCCCCGGCCCTCACGATGCCGATCACCTCTTCCGCGAGTTTGTGGAGCTGATGCTGCAGCACCGCCGTTTAGCGGGATAGATGGGCTAGACGCAGAGCAAGGGCCTCGCGCGCTTCTTCCCGGTCGTCAAAGTGAATCTTCTCAGTGCCTAGGATCTGGTAGTCTTCGTGGCCTTTACCGGCAATGACCACCGTATCCCCTGGCTGAGCTTCGAGGATGGCTAGACGAATGGCCTGCCGCCGATCCACCTCCACGGCCCAGGGGGCTCCAGGGATCCCAGCCAAGATATCCTGCAAGATCCGCTGCGGATCTTCAGTGCGCGGGTTATCTGAGGTCACGATCACCTGATCTGCCCAGGTGGCGGCAATGCGGCCCATTTGCGGGCGCTTACCCCGGTCGCGATCCCCGCCACAGCCAAAGACGCAGATCAGCCGGCCTTGAACTTGCGGGCGCAGCGCCTTGAGCAGGTTTTCCAGCCCATCGGGGGTGTGGGCATAGTCCACGATTACCGTGATGTCCTGCCCTGGCAGGCTCACCCGCTCCATTCGCCCCGGTACTCCGGGAAAACGGGGCAAGGCCGACTGGATGGCCTCAGGGGGGATCCCCAAGTGCAGCGCTACCCCTACCGCCGCCAGCAAGTTGGAAAGGTTGAAGGATCCCACCAGGGGCGCCTCCACAGCAAAGCTGCCCATAGGGGTGTGCAGGGTTGCCTTGAGGCCGGTGGGATGTAGGTGAACTTGGCTGGGCCATAGGCCGGGGATCCCTTCTAGGGGCTTGAGGGAATAGGCCCAGGGCTCCAGAGAGGCTGAAATGGCTCCAAGCAGCCGCCGTCCGCCCGCGTCGTCGGCATTGACCACTGCCCGCCCCTGCAAATACTCTGGCCGGAAGAGGGTGGCCTTGGCCTGCCAGTAGTTCTCCATGCTGCCGTGGAAATCCAGGTGATCTTGGGTGAGGTTGGTCCAGACGGCAGCGGCAAAGGCACAGCCCCACGCCCGATCCTGGGCCAAAGCGTGAGAGCTCACCTCCATCACCGCCACCTCGGCGCCGGCTTCCTTGGCCTGTCTCAGGCTGCGCTGCAGCTCTAGGGGAAACAGGGTGGTGTGGGGTGTAACTTCATAGTGGCCTGGCCAGCGGTTGTAGAGGGTGCCCAGCAGGGCTACAGGACGGCCAGCAGCCTGCAGCAGGTGCTCGATGAGGTGGGTGGTGGTCGTCTTGCCGTTGGTGCCGGTTACCCCCACTAGGGTCAGTTGGCGAGCTGGAAAACCGTAGAAGGCTGCCGCCACCTGGGCCACGGCTTTGTTGAGGCCGACGCGAGGCAAAACCAGAAGGGGCTGACTCCCCCACTCAGCCTCTCCGCTAACCTTCTTCCAAGCCTCCCGGGAAAGAAGGGCCGCCACCGCTCCTCTAGTGAGCGCTTCCCCGACAAACTCGCCGCCATCGACGCGGGATCCCAGCATCCCCAAAAACAGATCCCCCGCCTGCACCTGGCGGGAATCGGCGCAGAGGCCTTTTACCCACACTCCTTCTAGGGATCCCTGGACCACTTGGGGTTGGATCCCGGCTTGTTCTAGCAATTGACCCAGACTTCTCATGCTTTTGCCACTCCCCACCGCTTTGCTGGTTAGGGTAGCTGCTAACTGCAGCCTAGGCCAGGGCCTCCTCCAGCTTTTGCTTAGCCCAGAGGGTAGCGTAGAGCCCCTGCGGGTCGGCCAGCAGCTCGGCATGGGATCCCTGCTGCACAATGCGACCTTTGTCCATGACCCAGATTTGATCTGCCTCCACCGCCACCGTGAGGCGATGGGTGATAAAGAGCACCGTCTTCTGAGCCGTGGCCTGGCGCAGGTGGCGAAGAATGGCCTGGGCGGTCTGGTTGTCCACGCTGGAGAGGCAGTCGTCCAAAATCAAAATTGGCGCGTCGACTAGCAAAGCTCGCGCCAGGGCCAGTCGCTGTCGTTGGCCGCCGGAGAGGGTAATGCCCCGCTCTCCCACCAGCGTGTCGTAGCCCTTGGGAAAGTTGAGGATCTCGGCGTGGATGTGGGCGGCTTTGGCGGCCCATTCCACTTCCCAGTCTTCAGCGTCCGGCTTGCCGTAGCGGATGTTGTCCCGAACCGTGGCGCTGAATAGAAAGCTCTCCTGGGGCACATAGGCGATGGCCCGGCGCAGGGATCTCAGTTGGATCCGGGTGATGTCCTGTCCGTCCAAAAACAGTTGCCCCGGCTGGATCTCCAGTAGGCGAGGAAGGGCATTGGCCAGGGTGGACTTGCCCGCCCCAATTGGCCCCACCACCGCCACCAGTTGGCCCGGCTCGAGACAAAAGTGCAGATCCTGTAGAGCTGGCGCTGGGGATCCCGTGTCGGTGTAGGCAAAAGTCAGACCCCTAGCCTCGATACGGCCCTGCACCTTCTCTAGAGGAAGGGGCAAAGCCTCCGGGGCATCGCGGATGGTGGGCTCTACCTGCAGCAAGGCATCGATCCGCTCCAGACTAACCTGGCCCCGCTGGTAGGCGGTAAGGGTAAAGCCCAGCAAAGCGGTGGGAAACACCAGCCGTTCTACGTAGAGGGTGAGCGCCGAGAAATCCCCAATCGTCAGCCGCCCCGCGGCAATCTGGGGCCCGCCCACGGTGAGCAGCAGCAACAGGCTGAGGCTAACCAAAGCCACCAGAGAAGGGAACAGCAGGTTGCGGGTGAGGGCCAAGCGCAAATTGGCCTGCAACAAGCGGTCGTTGCGGCGACGGAACTCCTGCTGCTCGTGCTCTTCCTGGGCATACACCTTGATCGAGGTGATGCCGTTTATGTCCTCCTGGATGAGATCGCTGAGATCCGCCAGCTCCTGCTGCACCTGAAGCTGCTCCTGCTGCAGGCGGTTGCTGCTTAACTTCACCAGCACCAGCATCACCGGAAACACCGACAGGGCCAGAGCGCTTAGACGCGGCTCAATAGCAAACATGGCCGGCAGCGTACTGCCGTAGGCAAAGATCGTGTTGGCCAAGTTAAGCAGGGCAAAGCCCAACAGGCGGCGGACATTTTCCACATCGCTGGTGATGCGGGTGAGGATGTCCCCGATGGTCTGCTGGGCAAAAAAATAGGAAGGCTGCAGGGTGAGCAAATGCTCGAAGATGGCCTGCTTGAGGCGAAACTCCACCTGCCGTCCTGCCCCAAACATCCACACCCGCGAGGCAATGCGAATAACCATCATCAGGGTGGAGACACCCAACACCACCAGGGCGTGGAGGGCGATGCGGCTGGGCGCCAGGGTGGCCAGGTTCTGGCTGAGATCGTCAACGGCCAGCTTGACATACCAGGGCAGGAACACCCCCAGGCTGTTGACCACCAGCAGGGAGGCAATGCCCAACACCACCTGCTGCCAGTGGGGGCGCAGATAGTGAAGCAACTGTTGCCAGTGGGATCTGGCCACTCAGGTGCTCCTCAAGCCTTTTCCCACTCTAGCGCTGGGCCGGATCCCCCCGGTAGGGATCAGGCTAGAACCTGGGCTGGGGCCTGCTGCGCCAAGAGTTCCACCTGCTGTCGCGCCCAGGCATCCACTGCCAGAATGTCCTCCAGGCTGGGATTGGCAATGACCTGATGCCGCTCGCACACCTGCTCCAAAAGGCGAGGGATATCCAGAAAGCGGATGCGCTCTTGCAGAAAGAGGTTCACCGCCGCCTCGTTGGCCGCATTCAACACCGCTGGCAGGGTTCCTCCTGCCCGCCCAGCAGCATAAGCCAGTTGTAGGCAGGGGTACTTGCGGTGATCCGGCGCCCTAAAGGTAAGAGATCCCAGCTTTACCAAATCCAGAGGCTCCCAGGGGGTGGAGAGGCGCTCCGGCCAACTGAGGCCGTAGAGAATGGGCAGGTGCATATCCGGCCAGCCCAACTGGGCCAGAACAGAAGTATCTGCCAGCTCGACCAAGGAGTGGACAATGCTCTGGGGGTGGATGAGGATCTCGATCCGGTCATAGTCCAGGCCAAACAGCCAGTGGGCCTCGATCACCTCCAGGCCCTTGTTCAGCAGGGTGGCTGAATCAATGGTGATCTTGCGCCCCATCACCCAGTTGGGGTGTTTGAGAGCATCGGCCAGCGTCGCCTGGTTCAGTTTCTCCACCGGCCAATCGCGAAAGGCTCCCCCTGAGGCGGTCAGCCAGATGCGGCGCAGGGATCCCGCTGGCACTCCCTGCAGACATTGAAAGATGGCCGAATGCTCCGAGTCCACGGGGATGAGCTTCACGCCGTGCTTTTGCACCAGGGGCAGCACCACCGGACCGCCTGCCACCAGGGTTTCTTTGTTGGCCAGGGCAATGTCCTTGCCGGCGCGGATGGCAGCCAGGGTGGGCAACAGGCCAGCACAGCCGACGATCCCCGCCACCACCCGCTGAGCCTCGGGGTGGGCCGCCACCTGACACAGCCCCTCCATTCCTGCCACTAGCTCTGGCAGAGGTTGCAGGCCGCTCAGCAGGGATCGCAGCTCCGGCAGCAGCTCCTCCCGCCCGATGGCTACAATTTGAGGCCGAAACCGCCGCACCTGCTCGGCCAGAAGAGTGACGTTGCTGTGGCTGCTCAAGCCAACAACCCGAAAGCGATCAGGATACTGGGCTACCAAGTCCAGGGTTTGGGTGCCGATGGAGCCGGTGGAGCCGAGCAGGGTGATGGCTTGCATACTTTAAGGATCCCTTTGCACCTAGCTAAAGAGCGTAACACTCTTTCAGCGCAGACTCACCCTCCTACAGCCTGCCCAAAGGGCGAACGGCCCCGCTTCGCGTTTGAGGATCCCTGCCTTATACCGGCTGCAGGGGATAGTGAGGCCCTTTTTTCCCGACTGCAGACCTTTCCTAACTCTTCATCGGTCGGCAGGGTATGCTTGGCTAGCATAGCCGGCTAGCCTTGCAGAATCTGACCATGCCTTATTCCTCCCGATTCCATCCCTTCTTTGGCCTAGCTCGCTCATGGTCTGTGCTCCTGGGGTTGGGTTTGGCTCTGAGCGTAAGTGCCTGTGGTGGTGGGGGTTCCAGTCGTCCCCTGCCGCCGCTTCCAGCCCCTCCTGCAGGGCGCATCGAGGGATCCCATTTCGACGATCTCAACGGCAATGGTCTGCGCGATCCAGGAGAGCCAGGGCTAGCAGGCATCACCACCTTTCTGGATTTGAACAGCAATGGACGCCTCAACCCAGGGGAACCCAGCACCGTCAGCGATGCCAACGGCAACTTTCGTTTCTCCAACTTGCCCCCTGGCACCTACCACGTCACTGCCCTTTTGCCGCCAGGGCGAGTGTTCACCACGCCGCGCCCAGGAGCGGGGCGGATTGTCGGTGGTAGGCCGGCTCAGCCGGGAGCCTTTCCCTGGATGGTGGCCTTGCTAGACGCGACTGAACCGGATCCTTTTCAGGCGCAGTTTTGCGGGGGATCCCTGATTGCCCCGGAGTGGGTGCTTACCGCCGCCCACTGCTTTTTCGACCCTCGAGGCGAGCCGGACGTGGATGTCCAAAGTCTGGATCTGCTGTTGGGTACCACCGTCTTGCAAATCGGTGCCGGCCAGCGAATTCGGGCTGCGCAAATTGTTATCCACCCCAACTACGACCCCCGACGAGGGCCAGAGGGGGGGAATGACATTGCCCTGGTGCGCCTCTCTCGGCCAGTGGCCCTGCCTACCCTGCCGCTGGTGCAGTCCAACCAAACCAACCTGACTGCCCCTGGTACTCTCGCCACCATCCTTGGCTGGGGAGCCACCTTCCCCCGCACTCTCGAGGAGGAGCCCAGCGGCTTTCCCAGGGCTCTACAGCAGGCCGAAGTTCCCCTCGTCAGCAACGAGGTGTGCAATGCTCCCCAGTCTTACAACGGCGTCATTCTAGACACCATGCTCTGCGCCGGTTTTCCTCAGGGGGGTGTGGATACTTGCAAGGGTGATAGCGGTGGGCCCTTGGTTGTTCCTACCAGCAGTGGCTTTGCCCTAGCCGGGATCACCAGCTTTGGCCAAGGTTGCGCCCAGCCCAATTTCTATGGGGTGTATACACGGGTATCCAGCTTTGTCGGGTTTGTGGAATCGGTAATTGGTGGTGCCCCCAGGCCAACACCGCTACCAATGCCTTCCCCTTCTCCCCGGGAGGGAGCGACAGCCTCCGTGACGGTGAACTTACGGGAGGGGGAGGTAGTTTCTGGGATTACCTTTGGCAGCCGTGCCCAGTAGTCGCCATCGGGTGGCAAGAGATAGTTTAGGATAGAGATCCCGACAACTTCAGTTAATTCAGGAAGGAGACGATCTCTCTATGACCCAGGTGACAATCGGCGAAAACGAAGGGATTGAGTCGGCGCTGCGTCGCTTTAAGCGCCAAGTTGCCAAGGCGGGCATTTTGCGGGATCTGCGCAACCATCGGCACTTTGAAAGCAGCCTGGAAAAGCGCAAGCGGAAAGCAGTAGCAGCCCGTCGCAATCGCCGTAAAGCTGCCAATTGACAACTTGCCTCAGAGCTGCAATCGAGAACAAAGCTCCCCCTCTCTTACCTGGAGGTACCCGGAGGAAGACTGTCATGGCAAAGGAAGGAATCGAGGGGGAAAGCTGGGCAAAACGACTGCGCAACGGCCTGGTTGCCGCCATAGCCGTGCTTTTGGCAGCAGGTCTGTTTTTGGCCAACCAAGCGCGTCAGGCTGGCACGAGCTTGGCAACGCTGGCGGCAGAGGCTGTGCCTTGGGAGGAAGCGCAGGCCAACGGCAAGCCTTCCCTAGTGGAGTTTTATGCCGACTGGTGCATCACCTGCCGCTCCATGGCGCCTCTTCTGGCCAACCTGAAGAGGGAATTTGCCCAGCAAATTAACTTCGTCATGCTCAATGTGGACAACCCCAAGTGGCTGCCGGAGCTGAGCCGCTATCGGGTTAACGGAATCCCTCACTTTCTCTTCTTGGACAGCCAAGGGGAAGTGGTGGGATCGGCCATTGGAGAACAGCCAGCTTCGGTTTTGCGGGCCAACTTGCTGGCTCTGGCAGCCGGGGATCCCTTGCCGCTGAACCAGCCTGGGCCAGTGTCTGCCCTGCAGCCGGGTGGGCCTGGCCTCCCCGCTCAGCCGGATCCGCGCATCCATGGCTAGGACTTGGGCGGGTGACTTGCCTACGCCAGATTTTGCCTGGCTGGATCCCTTGATTCGCCACTTTCAACTAGGGGAGCCCGAGCTGCTCGAAACCCTCGGTGGGGGCCTTGTTCACCAAACCTGGAAGCTCAAGACAGGCCAGGGATCCTTCGTTGTCCAGCACCTCCACCCCCAATTTGACCCGGCGGTTACCGAAGATGGCCAGGCCATTGGCTCTTGGCTACGGCAGCAGGGCTTTCCGGTTCCCCAATTCCGCCGCGCTTGCGATGGCTCCCTGCACCTAAGCTGGGGGGGAGGGCTGTGGCGGGTTATGGACTGCCTGCCGGGCTCCTCCTACTCAACTCCTCCTGCCTGGAGCTATCTGGAACAAGCAGGGGCGGCAGTTGGGCGCCTACATCGCCTTTTGGCCGGATGGCACTACTCTTTTCGCTTTCAGATCCCACATTTTCACGACACGGCCTATTTTTGGCAGCAGCTCTGCCAGCGCAGCCCCGACCCAGAAATAAGGGCAGAGTGGCAATTTTTTGTCGAGACCGTGCCCAGGTTGCTTTTGCCGCCAGGACTTCCGACTCAGATTATCCATGCCGATCTCAAATTCAACAACTTTTTGTTTGACGAAAGGGGAAAATTTGCCGGCCTGGTGGATCTCGACACCTTTATGGACCACAACCTGTACGTTGAGCTAGGAGATGCCTTGCGCTCCTGGGGCCGGAGAGGGGAGGCCGTTGAGGCCGAGGCAATCCTAGCAGGGCTGCGCGGCTACGCCCAAACCGGCAACCTGCGCGCTCTGCAGCCAGAGCTCCTTCTGCAAGGGATCCAGTTGATGACGCTGGAGTTGGGGATGCGCTTTTTGCTGGATTGGTTCGAGGACTGCTACTGGAATTGGGATCCGCAGCGGTACGCCAGTCGCCGGGATCACAACCTCGCCCGCTGCCGGCGGCAGATCCGCCTCTACCAGCACCTAACCCAGATAGCACCCCAACTGTTGGAGTCCATATACGCCCTTGCTTCAGGAGAGGGAAATTGGTTAAGTTAGGGGCAACTTCCTCTTCTTTGCGTGGCTTTTATGAGCACCATTCAACTTCCCCGCTGGCTGGAATTGGCTCTGCCCTTCTTTCACCCGGTGCTGATGATCTTGGCCTCTGCCCTAGCTCTCTATACTCTCTATCTGGGTCTCCAGGTGCGGCGGCTGCGCACCGCCTCGGCGGAAGAGCGCAAGGAGTTGATTAAGGGCAAGTTTGGCCAGCGGCATTTCCTGGCGGGATCTCTCTTCTTGCTGTTGATGGTGTTTGGGGCCCTGGGAGGCATGGCCGTGACCTACATTAGAAGCCACAAGCTGTTTGTTGGGCCCCACCTGCTGGCCGGCCTGGGCATTGTAGCCCTGGTAACCACCTCTGCCGCTTTGGCACCCCTGATGAAGGATGGCCAAAAAGTCTGGGCCCGCAATGTCCACCTGCTGCTCAATGTGGTGATCTTGGGGATCCTGGGCTGGCAGGCGGTAACTGGCTTTCAAATTGTGCAGCGCATCGTCAACCAGATGCTAGCCTCTCCTCAGGTAACCTAGCCCTTTTCCAGCCAAGGGCAGGGAAGGCGTCTATGCCCCAGTGGACGCTATCTCGAATAAGGCTTCTTTCCCAGGTACTTAGCCCTAGCAAGCGGTTCTCCCATGCCCGGTAGCCTCCTTCCCAGTTGGGTCAAGCGCTCTATCGGCAAGGCCAGCGATATCTCGGCAGTTCAGCGGGTGATCAAGCAGCGGGGACTGCACACCATCTGCGAGGAGGGACGCTGCCCCAATCGGGCCGAGTGCTACAGCCAAAGGACTGCCACCTTTCTGCTGATGGGCGGGATCTGCACCCGCGCCTGTTCTTTCTGTCAAGTGGCCAGCGGACGGCCTGCTCCCCTCGACCCGGAAGAGCCGGAAAAGGTGGCCGAAGCGGTGGAGCTGCTGGGGCTGCGCTATGTAGTGCTTACCTCGGTGGCCCGCGATGACCTGCCCGACCAGGGATCTGGTCGCTTCGTGGAGGTGATGGAGGCTATCCGGCGGCGCTGTCCTGGGATCCAGATCGAGGTGCTTACCCCTGACTTTCGGGGGGATCGCGACTGCATTGCCCGGGTGGTGGCGGCCAGGCCGGCCTGCTACAACCACAACATTGAGACGGTGCGGCGGCTGTCGCAGGCAGTGCGGCGCAGTTCTGGCTACGACCTATCCCTGCGGGTTTTGCAAACTGTGAAGGAGCTGGATCCCAACCTGCCCACCAAGTCCGGCCTCATGCTAGGGCACGGGGAGACCCGCGAAGAAGTGTTGGAGACATTTCGGGATCTGTTGGCAGTGGGGTGCGAGCGGCTCACCCTGGGGCAGTACCTACAGCCTTCCTTGGCCCACCGCCCAGTGCAGCGCTACTGGACGCCAGAGGAGTTTGCTGAGCTGGGCGAGATTGCCCGCCAGATGGGGTTTCGCCAGGTGCGCTCTGGGCCCTTGGTGCGCAGCTCCTACCACGCTGCCGAGATGGGGCAGGACTAGGCCCCCTAGACCTTGGCAGCTAGCTCCTTGCTGCCCACGAGATCCCGCAGGACGGCCCCCAGGCCAAACCCTTCGCTGACCCAGCGGCTCAGCAGGGGCGGCGTCAGGGATCCCAGACGGTATAGGCTTGCCCCTGCCACCACTCCCGCCAGGAGACCGTTGCCCCAACTGCCTCCCAGCCAGGTGCCCAGCCCTTCGGCCAACAGCAGCAGCATTCCATTAAGCAGCAGCGGTCGCCCCAAGTCCTCTAGAGCCCTGCGGAGGGATCCCCAGGGCAGGCGCAGCCGCATCCCCAAGCCCAACAGCCACAGACTATCCAGGAGGGGCGCAAGCAGCAGATCCAAGCCCAGGGGCGCTAAGCCCACGGCAACCCCCTTGCCAAGGGCGCAGGCTGTACCCCACTGCTCCAGATGGCGAGCGTGATACTGCCACTGCTTCTGCCAAAGCTGAGCCTGGAGGCGCTCCAGCCGCTTCAGCCCATTGAGGGCCAGGAGGGACTCCGCCTCCGTCTGCAAAATCTCCACAATTTGGCCTTGCAGAGCTTCGATCTGGGGGGCAGGTCGCTCCCAGTCCAGGGTGACGCGGCCATCTGGCCAGTGGGTGCGGACTTTCTGGGGTTTTGGGCAAGCGGACACTGTCAGGATCTCCTGCGGCGACACCCAGCCCAGGTGGCGGCTAATTTGTTCGCGAATTGCCTGCAGCTCCGCCTCCGAGTAGAGATCGCACTTATTCAACACCAGCAGGAGGGGCTTGTGCAGGGTGCGCAACTCCAGTAGCGCCTGGTACTCCAGCTGGGTCAAGTCGCCGGCGATTACAAACAGGATCAAGTCCGCCGCCCGGGCCACCTCCCAGGCCAACTGTTCGCGCGCTTCTCCGTTGACCTCGTTTAAGCCAGGCGTATCGATGAGCCGCACTTGCCAAGGGATCCCTGGCCCCGGTCGCCACAGCAGCGATTGCGGCTTTTGAGTCACGCCATTTAGGGGCCCCACTTCCAGCCGAGCCTCGCCAACTAGGGCATTCACGACTGCTGACTTGCCGCGGTTGACCAGCCCAAACACGGCAATGGAAAATAACCGCGCCCTCAGTCGCCTGCGCAGAGCAGACAGAGCCTTCAGCTCCGGCTGCAGGTCGGGACGCTTGGCCAGCGGTTGCCAGTGATCCCAGCAGCGCTGAAAAACCGTTTCGGCTTGGGCTAGGGGAGTGGTCATCGACAGAAAATCACTCCAAAGGGAATTGGCCACTGCGGCCCACCTTCCCCCCAGCGAAGGGAAGTTAGGTGGGATCGGCCACTTGGAGAATGGGGCATGATTATTTGTAGCGTCAACACTCCCCAAGTGGCTCGAGGAGCTTTCTGTATGCTCTACCGCTTTCCCAAGTCCCTACGCTGGCTGCGGCTGGGGGGATCCCATCGCTCCAAGCAAGAACGCCAGATCGTGCGCAGCCTACTAGCCTTTGCTGGGGCCCTGCTGGCCGTGGACATTCTGCTTTTAGGTGCTCTCCACTAGGGCATTTCCCTGTTTCTTGGAAAGAAGCGCTATCATGGAAGTCCACGGGTTAAACTCCCCCGAGAGCTTTGTAACTCCTACGAGGCAGGTCGGATGGATTGGGTAGAAAAGGTTCTCGAAAAGATCCGCGAGTGGGTGGAACGTGTCATTGACGCTTTGCTGGGAAGTCCTCAGCCCCAACCTGCACCCATTCCGGTAGAAAATGGATCCCCTCGTCGTCGTTAATCCGACCGCCCTAGCCACCAGCGGCGAGCTTTTGAGCATCTTGGTGTTGCACGGCCCCAACCTTAACCTACTGGGGGAGCGGGAGGTCAGCATCTACGGCTCAGTTTCCCTGGAGCAGGTGGATCAGGCTCTGCATCGGCAAGCAGAGCTGCTGGGGGTAAAGCTGGAGATCCTCCAGTCCAACCATGAGGGAGTGCTCATCGACGCCATTCACCGCGCTCGCCAGCAGCATGCCGGCATTTTGATCAACCCAGGCGCCTATACCCACACCAGCATTGCTCTGCGCGACGCCATTGCCGCTGTGGGATTGCCTACTGTAGAAGTTCACCTAAGCAACATCTACCGCCGCGAGCCTTTCCGCCAGCACTCCTACATCGCGGCTGTAGCCCTTGGGCAAATCAGCGGATTTGGGGCCCATAGCTACTTGCTAGGACTACAGGCGCTCGTGCAACACCTGCGGATGCCAGCAGCCTAGCTAACTTGGTTGGAGAAGCAGGTGAGCCTTCTTTTGGCTATCCTACGCGATAGCCAGGCTCAACTCATTGACCCCCATGCTGACGTTACAAGCTGTGGCCGAGCTGCTGCAAACCCCTCTGCAAGGGGATCCCCAGCTGTTGAGCTGGCCGGTTCAGACCCTCTGCACCGACAGCCGCCGCTTGCAGCCGGGATCGATCTTTGTTGCCCTCAAGGGAGAGCGCTTTGACGGGCACGATTTCATTCCCCACGCCATGAGCAAAGGGGCCATTGCTGTCATCAGCCAGCAGCCGGTGGCTGCACCTCACTTTCGGGTTCCAGATACCCTAGCTGCCTACCAGCGCCTAGCCAGAGCCTGGCGGGAGCAGTTTGCCATTCCCGTGGTGGCCATCACCGGCTCAGTGGGCAAGACCACGACCAAGGAAATGCTGGCGGCTGCCCTCTCCCGCTACGGCAGCGTTCTCAAAAGCGAAGCCAACCACAACAACGACATTGGCGTGGCCCAGACACTGCTGCAGATGCGACCTGAGCACCAGTTTGCCGTGCTGGAAATGGCCATGCGCGGCCCCGGCGAAATTCGCCGCCTGGCCCAGACGGCTCAGCCTACCCACGCCTTGATTACCCATATCGGCACTGCCCACATCGGCAGACTGGGATCCCGCGAGGCCATTGCCGCCGCCAAGTGCGAGCTGCTGCAAGAGCTAGGCCAAGGGGGAGTGGCTCTGCTCAACGGTGAGGATCCCTTGCTGCTGGCCACTGCCGCCAGGGTGTGGTCGGGGCCAACCCTCACCTACGGCCTTGACCAGGGTGAGCTGCGAGGGCAGTGGGATCCGCAGGCGCAGACGGTTACCGTGGAGGGCTTGACCTTGCCGGTGCCCCTGCCAGGCAGGCACCATGCCCTCAACTGGATGGGGGTGCTGGCCGCTGTGCGCAGCTTGGGGTTGGATTGGGAACGCTTGCGAGAGCCTATCCTCTTGCCCACGCCCCTGGAGGGGCGTAACCGCCACCTCAAGCTGGCAGGAGATGTGGAAATTTGGGATGAGACCTACAATGCCTCGCCAGAGGCCATGATCGCGGCTCTCCAGCTTCTGGCCCAAACCCCCGGAAAACGGCGCTGGGCCATTCTCGGCCCCATGCGGGAGCTGGGGGAGCATGCCCCTTACCTTTACGCAGAGGTGGGGCGCGCTGCTGCCCCTTTGGGGTTGGAGCGGCTTTTGCTTTTGGATCCCGAGGGGGAAATGCAGCCGCTCATTGAGCAGAGGCCAGCGGCTCAGGTAGAGCGCTGTAGGGACGAATCAACCCTATTGGAAATCTTGCTGCACCAGGTGCAGGCGGGGGATCGGCTGCTATTTAAAGCAGCGCGAGCCATTCAGTTAGAGCGGGTGCTGCAGCGCTTTTTGCAGGCCTGGCAGGCCTACGCTAAGCTAGGAAATAGCCGCTAGCCAGACTCACCCCCCCGCTTGAGGGGAGCAGTTTCGATTTTTTCCCTTTGCCTGGACAGTATGTACTACCACAACCCTTCTCTGCGGGAGGAGCCGCGGGATCAACCTCCGGTGCTCCTGCCCTCCAGAGGCGGCCTCTCTATCTTGGACTGGCTACGCCAGGAAGGTCGCTTGCTGGAACAGCCAATTGAAGTTCCTGAGATTACCCTAGACGACGATCTCGAGGAGATTGACGACTTGATCGGCGACGACTTCGTCGAGGACTTCGAGATGGAGGAAGAGGAGTAGGTCAGAGTCAGCTGGCGCTGCAAGGCTCTGGGCGGGGAGGATCAGGATAGAGCTAGGGGCGCTAAAGTAGAGTAAAGAAGGGGCGTTGGCCGAGCGGTTTAGGCAGCAAACTCATAATTTGCCTTACACAGGTTCGACTCCTGTACGCCCCACTGGCAAAGCGATCCCCCTGGCTGAAACTGACTCGCTGCGGCGTAGAAGCTCAAGCCTAGTGGGATCTTCACCTCCCTCCAACGCTCAGGCAAGGTGGCGGGGGCTCCGTATTGGGACTGGAGCTGGCTGAGAAATTGTTCCTGCCAGGCACGCAAGTCAGCCAAAGGGGCGCCGCTGTTCATCAGGGCAAACCAAATGTCCCCCCTTTCGGTTGGCAAGACTCCCGCCAAGGTGCTGATGCCGCTGAGGGTGCCGGATTTGGCAATCATCCCCTCCGGCAACAGCCGCCGCTCCAACACTCCCCCATCTTGGCCGACGACAGCAAAAGCATCGGCTAGAGAAAGCCCTTGCTTTTCCAGAAGCAGTTGGATTGCCTGAAACAAAGCCACACTGGCCCGTGGAGAAATGCGGTTTTCCACTCCCAACCCCGAGCCGTTAACTAGCTGTAGCTCGGTAGGCGGGATCCCTGCGGCCTCACGGGCCAGTTGAGCCACCTGGTCTGCTCCCCCCACCGCCGTGGCCAACATCTCGGCCATGGAGTTGTTGCTGTAGAGATTCATCAGCTTGAGCAAGTGAATAAGGGGGGGCGACTCATGTCTGAGCAAAACTTGGGCGTTAGCTGGGATTTGCTGGGCAATCCGCACCGAGCCCAAGATCTCCACCTGGGGCTTGGGTGTGCCGGGAGGCAAGGTTTGAAACTGGATCTGGGCTTCTGGCGGCCAGCGCCGCGCATCCAGCCCCCGCTGCAGCAGAGCTCCCGAGCGAGCTACATCCAGGGAAAAGTTCATGTAAAAGCGGCCTACCACCACCAGATCCCCGCGCACTTGGCGGATCCCCCGGGCGTTGAGGGCGTTGCCCACCAAGAAGGCCTCTTCCCACACGAAAAAAGGATCCTCTCCTCCCAAAACCCAGAGATCCCCCTGCAAAACTCCCTTAGCGGTTAGGGGGCCAGTGGCCAACCAGGTGGTAACAAAGCGGTGCTGCGGGCCAAGCTGCTGCAAAGCAGCCAGGGTAGTGGCCACCTTAGTCAGCGAGGCGGCCGGCAGAGGGGTGGATCCCTGGTGCTGCCCCAAAACTTGGTCGCCTCTTTGCAGCCAAACCCCCTGCCCCCTAGGCGAAAACCCCCGCCTAGCTAACTGCGCTAGATGGATTTGCACCTGAGGTTGCAGGGATCCCGGCGAAGAGGGCAGCGCCCCTAGCCAGAGCCCTGCTGCTGAGAGCAGCCCAACCCCTGCTCTTACTCCGCGTCTCCACCGGCTCATCAACCCTCAAAGCGCCGCGAGGATAAATCCTTCAGCTGGGTAACTCCCAGCTGCTCTCTTCCCCAGACTCCACGTCGATGGTGCCAGGGGGCGTTTGCCGGTAGAAGTATCCATCGGCAACAAACAGGGGCTCGCCACAACTGGGACAAAAGAAGTGGCTGCCTTCAAGAGCTTGCGCCTCTGACCCACAGACCGGGCAGCGATCTGTCGTAATCCAGCGGCGGGCCCACCAGCGGAAGGCCAGCAGCACCAACAGCGGTAGAGAGAGCAAAAACAAAAGCAGGGATACCAAGCCAACCATCAGCCAGCCCAGGCCGAGCCCGGTTAGCAAAGCTGCCACGGCCAGGGATCCCAGCCAAAAACCCCAGCCAGTTAGAGAAATGGAATAGGTTTTGGGCTGCTCAAAGCGCATCTTTTTCCGCCTTCCTCAATACTTGCCAACACTGCTAGGACAGGCCTTTTCCTGAGCATGGTAGCCCAAACTTGCCGCCAGCAAGATGCTGCAAGAGTAGGCTAGCTCATCCTAGGGGGACAAGCTAGACCAGACGCTGCAACTGCTCCAGGAGGGAAAACTGCTGGCAGGGCTCTTAGGGAAGCTATCAGAAGCTATTATCAATTACAGAACTTATTGACGGTCACGGCCGCGTTGCCTAGGAGTGGAGGGGCAGGGTCATGGTCTATACGGAAGAAGCTTTCAAGGCGGAGCTAAACGCGAGGGGCTGGCGAGCCACTCGGCAACGGGAGATTATCCTACAGACCTTTCAAAACCTACCCGAGGGGACTCACCTGAGTGCCGAGGAGCTGCACAAGAAGTTGCAGGAAGAAGGCCATAAAGTTAGCCTCTCCACTATCTACCGCACTGTCAAGCTAATGACACGCATGGGCATTTTGCGGGAGCTGGAGCTGACGGAAGGTCACAAACACTACGAGATCAACCATCCGGCTCCCCGCCACCACCACCATTTGGTTTGCATTAAAACCAACAAGGTCATTGAGTTTAAAAACAATGCCATCCTCAGCATCAGCCAAAAGGTGGCGGAAAAATACGGCTTTAAGCTGCTCGATTGCCAGCTCACCATCATTGGCATTAGCCCCGAGGGACAGCGCTCGATTGTGTAGCCAAAAACTTCTAAGGCTGAGCTTTGCTTAGGTTGCTCTCCGACCTAGTGGAGCAGTGCTGCCGCTGGGAGGGGGATAAGCCACCTGTTGTTACCAACTCAGCCCGTTAGCCTTGGCCGTGGACACCGTCTGCAAGCTCAAACTGGGCACTTCAGTAGATCGTGGCGCCAGTGCCGGCGACCCGAGGCCAAACCGCCCTGGCAGCATTGCTCCTACCGGGTGCAGGGGAAGAGCCCATCTGCCACTCCTCTTCAGCGGCAAGCGCAGCCCACCGCTGGTGATCCTCTAGACCTAGGACAAACGGACACTGGTTGAGATCTTGCGGTACAAGCCGCACGCTGTGTAGCACAGCAAGTAGGGGAAGAATCCCCGCCCTTCAGGGCTGAGGAGAACGTCAACCCCCTACTGCGGGAGATGACTATGAACGAGCAGGAAGTGGCGCACTGGCTGGAGAGGGCCCTGGCCGATCTGCGCCTGAGAGTCCAAGTCAAGGCCCAGCCCCTCCAAGACAGCCCTGGGGACTATGCTTTGGTGGTCATGCTCAATCGCCCTGCCAATGCTGCCCTCAACTACGAGCAGCTAACCGCTTGGTTCCGGAAGGTTGTAGCTAGCCGCTACCCCCAAGTCAAGCGCTTAGCTCTCTACAGTCGCCCTATGGGTCAGCAGCAGGCTGACTGGAAGACGCAGGTGAGACTGGGGCCGGGGCTAACCACAGAAGGGACTCTGCAGCCAGATCTCAGCCACTACTGCTTTGTCCTAGACCGCCAGTTGCTCACTGCCGACCTGCCTCAACCCTCCAGCGTGGTGCGCCAGGCAGTCTTGGGTTTTCACGGCCTCACTTCTGGGCAAAAAGAGGAGGTGCTGCCCCTACTGCCCACCTTGTTTCGCAACCCCAGCGCTGTCTCCACGGTGACGCTGTCAGTGGAAGCATCTCTGTGGCTGGAACCTCTGAAGAGTCTTAGCCCCTATGAGCTGCGCCTGCTGAGCATTTGGCTAAGCCGCTACTGTTTCAGCCCTAGCCGCACCTTGGCTGATTTGGATCCCGCCGCCTCAGGCTGCAAAATCGGCCAGGCAAAACGCAACTATCGCGCTCCCCAAGGGGGGGTGGCGCTGGTTTTGGCCAGCTTTGCCGGCAACCTGACAGTGGCCGCAGGCCTGACCCTAGGCCTATTGTTTGGCATGGTGTTTGTGCTGGCCCTGGCTGTTTTCGGCACCCTGGAAGGAGGGCTCTCTTTCGGCTCTTTCCTTCTCGCCGTTTTGCTTGCCCTGGCCTTCAACGCCCTAGTCTTCTTTTTGTCCCCCTGGGTGATGGACTGGATCCAGCAGAGCCTCTACGGCACCCAGTGGGTGAGCTTGGGGGAAATTGAGTGCCGCAGCCCCGAAAGCGCGGAGGTGATTGAACGCGTCTGCCGGCAGCACAAGCTAAAGCAGCCGAAGCTGGGTCTGATCCCCGATCAAAACCCCACCACCTTCACCTATGGCAGCCTGCCCAATAACGCCCGCATTGTTGTCAGCGAGGGCCTATTTACCTACCTGGAAGATGAAGAGGTGGCCACGGTCTATGCCCACGAGCTGGGGCATGTTATCCACTGGGATTTCGCTGTCATGACCCTAGCTTCCACGCTATTGCAGCTCCTCTACCTTCTCTATGTCTATGTGCGCGATCGCGGGAGCAGTGAGGGCCGTAACCGCAGAGGGGGGAAAAACCTGGCTTTCCTGGCGCTGGTGGCCTACCTCTTCTACGTGGCTGGCTCCTATTTGGTGCTGTATCTGTCGCGGGTGCGGGAGTACTTTGCCGATTACTTTGCTGCCGAAACCACCGGCAACCCCAATGCCCTTGCACGGGCTCTGGTGAAAATTGCCTTGGGCATTGTTCAGGAGGGAGAGCGGGAGCAGGACGAGGAAACTCGTCGGCGCAGCACCCGCCTGTTGGAGGGGATGCGGGCCTTGGGGATCTACGACGCCAAGGCAGCAGGGACGGTGGGGACAGCCTACCGGCTTGCTTCGGATCCCAGCCAGGTGGGCAGGGTGTTTTTGTGGGATCCGTTTAACCCCTGGGCCTGGTGGATGGAGCTGAACTCCACCCATCCCCTCACCGGCAAGCGGGTGCGGGCGCTAGCCACCTATGCCGAGCAACTGGATCTGCCGGTGGAATTCGATATAGCCAGCGTGGTGGCCCAAGGCAAGCAGCTCAACCGCCAGCAGCTCTATGGCAGTTTCCTCCTGGACATGCTGCTGTTGAATGCCGAGTGGCTGGGAGCAATCTTGGGAATGGGGCTTGGGATCCCAGCTCTACAGGCAGGATCTTACGGCATGTTTGCCGGCCTGGCCCTGGCGGGAGCCAGCCTGGGCCTGCTGCTGAAGATGCCAGTGATGTACCCCAGCTTGGAGAACCCGCCGGCGTTGACGGTGTTGAAGGCGCTGAGCAACCCCTACACCAGCCCCTTGCGCGGGTTGCCAATGCAGTTGCAGGGGCGGGTAATTGGGCGGGGGAATCCGGGCTATCGCCTTGGCGCCGACCTCAAGTTCCAGGATGAGACGGGGATGATGTTCTTGCGCTACGCTTCCCGCTTTGGGCCACTGGGCAACTTCCTGTTTGGGGCCAGGCAGGCCGCAGGGCTGATTGGCAAAGAGGGAACAGTGGTCGGGTGGTTCCGGCGGGGGGTGGCTCCCTATCTGGATCTGTCCCGCTTCCAGAGCCGCTATGGCGAAGTGGTGACCAGCCACCCTCCTTTTGGGCAGGCGGTGCAGGTGGCACTGGGCTTGCTTGGTGCCCTGCTGTTGATGGCCTTTTCCCCTTTCTAGGGGGCCTGCTCAGGAGGCAGTCGCTTGCTCACCGGTAGCACGGGCGTAGTCGTCGCTGAAGCGGACAATGTCGTCTTCGCCCAGGTACTGGCCGTTTTGCACCTCGATGATCACCAACGGGATGACACCGGGGTTTTCCAGGCGGTGCTTGGTGCAGGGGGGCACGTAGGTAGACTGGTTGGTGGTGATCAGCCGCTCTTCGTTGCCGCAGGTTACTTTGGCGGTGCCGGCAACGACGATCCAGTGTTCGCTGCGGTGGTAGTGCATCTGCAAGCTAAGACGACGCTTGGGCAGCACCACAATCCGCTTGATTTTGTAGCCAGGGCCCTCGTCCAGCACCGTAAAGCTGCCCCAGGGGCGAGTTTCCGTATTGCTCTCGAGGAGCTTGTGAAAAACTTCAGCCGAGAAGGTGGCTGGCAGTTTTTCCTCTGAGGGCAGGGGGGAATTAGGGGTTTCTAGCATAGGCTGCTCTCCTGGGCGCCCTGCCTTCAGCTTATCCTACGGAGCTGGAAAGTAGCCCAACTCCCCTCAAGTCTTGTGGGATCATGGAGAAGTCTCCTCATCTTGCTCCTCCATGCGTTCCTACCCGGTTCACATCCACGACCGCCAGAAAGACGCCCACTATCTCATCCAGGTGCCCGCCGACCAATATATCCTGGAGGCTGCCGAAGCCCAAGGGATCCAGCTTCCCTTTGCCTGTCGCAACGGTGCCTGCACCACCTGTGCGGTGCGGATCCGGCGGGGATCCCTCTACCAGCCGGAGGCAATGGGGATCTCGCGGGAGCTGAAGGAGCAGGGCTACGGGCTGCTGTGCGTGGGCTATGCCCGCTCCGAGCTGTGGGTGGAAACCCAAGACGAAGACGAGGTCTACGAGCTGCAGTTTGGCCGCTACTTTGGCCAGGGGCGGGTACGAGCGGGGATCCCCATCGACGATGAGTAATTTCTCTGCCTCAGTTGCCTCTAAAGACCTGTTGCCGGATCCCCGGCCTTCGCAACCTCAGGGCTGGCTGTTGGGGTCGGCGGCCCTGATCCCAGTCAACCTGGCCCCTAGTCTGTTGCTGGCGGTGGTGGGGACGGTGCAGAGCTATGGCCGCTACTGGGAGCAGATCCGGCGGGATCCCTTGTTGGGCTTGGCGGGCCTGCTGAGCGCGGCGGCAGTGGCAACGGCGCTGCTGGGGGAAGACTGGCGGCTGAGCTTGCCGGGGATGTTTAACTACTGGCCCTTTCTGCTGATGCTGCCGGCCTTTGGGGCAGCGCTGGCCGATCCTGAAAGTCGCCGGCGCCTGGCGCAGGTGTTGGTGCTGGGCAGTGGGCTGATGCTGCTGTTGGGCTGGGGAGAGGTCCTGTGGGGGTGGCAGGGCCATCTCTTCTTGGGGCCGCTCTGGATTACGGGAGTGGCTGGCGGGGAGCGACCGGCAGCGGCCTTTACCTCCCCCAACCTCCTGGCCATTTACCTAGTGATCCACCTGTGCTTGGCGGCAGGGCTGTGGGGGGTAACTCGATCCCGCCTCACCCGAGCAGGGCTAGTGGCGATGCTGGGGCTGGGATCTCTGCTGTTGCTGCTGACAGCCTCCCGCAGCGGCTGGGGGGCAGGGGGATTGGCTCTACTCATTGGGTTGGTGCTGCGGCGCTGTTGGTGGGGGATCGCCCTCTTGGCCGGCCTGGGGCTAGCCAGCTTGGCGGCGGCTTTGGATTGGCCCGGCTGGCGGGCAGTTGTGCCTTCGTTGATTTGGAGCCGTCTGGCGGACACCTGGGATCCCCAGGCCCCCCACTTTAGCTCAACCGCCAACCGCCTCGATGCCTGGCGCTTTGCCCTGCAGATGGTGCGGGAGCGGCCCCTGACCGGCTGGGGCTGGCAGAGCTTTCCCGAGCTCTACAATGCCCAGGACCCGCCCGAGCTGCTAGGCCACTGCCACAACTTGTACTTGCACTTGGCGGCGGAAGGCGGGATCCCTCTGCTGCTGGGCTATCTGGCCTTGTGGGGCTGGATCTTGGCGCGGGGCTGGCGAGCCTGGCGCTGCTCCCAGGAGGGGCTCCTTCTGGGCATGGTGCTGGCCCTAACAGCGTTTTTTGCTGCCGGGATAGTGGACGTGGTGATCTTGGATGGCCGCCTTCACCTGTTGATGACCTTGCTTTTGGGGGCCGTTTGGGGAGCCAGCCTCAATCCGCTCCACAGCGAGCAAAATGGAGTTCCAGCGGCTCCCTTCCCAAGCCAGGTGTCCCAGCCAATGCCACAATAGAGTTCCGTCCTTGCGTTTTCTGGGATTACTCTGTTTATTCTGTCTCGGTTGCCGGATTTTCTTGCGTATCGATTGGATTGTCTCACCCACGATTGACTCACGTCCCCCCTCATCCAATCTCCCCTTTTCCTCGGAGAGAGGGGATGGGAGGTGAGAGCATGCCTCTCCAGAAGGGGAGTAAAAAGCTGTTGCTAACCCATTTCCGAAAAAGTTCAGTGGTATCTGGAGTGCCCCACCTTCTTCCATGGAGCAGCCAATCCCCTTGCTGGCCCCTGATCCCATCAAGCCAGGGGATCTCCTATCCCTGGAGATCACCGACCTAACTCCCGAAGGAGATGGCATTGCCCACACGCTTGGCTACGGGCGGGGACGGGTGGTGTTTGTAGCCCAAGGCGTGCCCGGGGATCGGGTGGTGGCCCAGGTTCTCGAGATCAAGCGCAACTACCTGGTCGGGCGAATTCGTTCGCTCGTTACTCCCTCGCCGCACCGAGTGCGTCCAGCCTGCATTGTTGCCGACAAGTGCGGTGGCTGCCAGTGGCAGCACGTCAGCTACGAGCAGCAGTTGGCCACCAAGCAGCAAATTCTCCGCAACGCGCTAGAGCGGATTGGCGGCCTTTCCCTGCCGGAGCCCGTCCCCATTTTGGGATCCCCGCAGCCGCTGCGCTACCGCAACAAGGTCACCTACCCCATTGCCAAAGCAGAGGGCCAGCCGCTGCGCATGGGCTACTACCGACGGGGCAGCCACCGCTTGGTAAACCTCAACCAGTGCCCTGTCCAGGACGAGCGACTGGACGTGTTCCTGAGGGAAATCAAGCGGGATCTGCAAGAAACCGGCTGGAGTGTGTACGACGAAAGCCGCCACCAAGGCCAGTTGCGCCATCTGGGCCTGCGCATTGGCCGCCGCACCCGCGAGGTGCTTCTCACTCTAGTGAGTTGCAGCCGCGACCTACCTCACCTGGAAAGGTGGGCCAAACGCTGGATGCAGCGCTACCCCGACTTGGTGGGGGTCTGCCTCAACCTCAACCCAGCCCGCACCAACGTCATCTTTGGCCAGCAAACGGAGGTCATTGCTGGACGGGGATCCCTGCGGGAAGAACTGGCCGGTCTTTCCTTTTGGATTGATAGCACCTCCTTCTTCCAGGTCAACACAGAGCAGGCGGAGGCCTTTTTTACCTGGATAGTGGATCAGCTCCATCTGCGCGGCGAGGAGACCGTTCTAGATGCCTACTGTGGCATCGGCACCCTAACCCTGCTCTTGGCCCAGCGGGCCAAACGGGCGATGGGGGTGGAAGTTCTGCCCGCGGCGGTGGCCCAGGCCCGCTACAATGCCCAGTTCAACGGCATCACTTCGGCCCAGTTTTTCCAGGGCGCAGTAGAAGCGGTTTTGCCGACTCTGCCTCCTGCCGATGTTGTGGTGTTGGATCCGCCGCGGCGGGGCTGCGAGCGGCAGGTGCTTGAGATCCTAAAGCAGCAACGGCCCCGGCAGATCGTTTACATTAGCTGTCATCCTGCCACCTTGGCGCGCGACCTGCAAATCCTCATGGCCGAGGGATCCTACCGCCTAACCCAATGGCGAGCTGCTGACTTCTTTCCCCAAACAGGCCATGTAGAGGGAGTGGTCTTTTTGGAACGGGTCTGAGGAACCTTGCCCAGCTTGCCGCGGAGCTGCCCTCTGGGTAGGCGCACTAGCCGGAGGCGACAAATGCTAACGTCAAAGTAAAGTTTCGCAACGGACTTTTTCCCTCCCACTCTCAATGCTTAGAGCTGGAATTGTCGGCCTGCCCAATGTGGGCAAATCGACTCTATTCAACGCTCTCTGCGAAAATGCCAAAGCGGAGGCGGCCAACTTTCCTTTCTGTACCATCGAGCCCAACATCGGACGGGTGGCCGTGCCAGACGAGCGCCTGGAGGTGCTGGCTAAGATCAGTGGCTCGGCGGCCATTGTTCCCGCCCAAATCGAGTTTGTCGATATTGCCGGGCTGGTGGCTGGTGCCAGCAAGGGGGAGGGCTTGGGCAACCAATTTCTCTCCCACATCCGCCAGGTGGACGCCATCGTGCATGTGGTGCGCTGCTTTAAAGACGAGAACATTGTCCACGTGGCTGGCTCGGTGGATCCCGTGCGAGACATAGGGGTGATTAACCTAGAGCTGGCTCTAGCGGATCTGGCCCAGATTGAGCGACGCTTGGAACGGGTGCGCAAGCAGGCCAAGTCTGACAAAACGGCTCAAGTAGAGCTGCAGGCCCTGGAGAAGCTGCAGGCTGCTCTGGACGAGGGCAAGCCGGCTCGCCTGGTGCCCCTTAGCGCAGAGGAGGAGGTCGCCATCAAAGGCTTGGGGCTGCTCACCCGCAAGAAGGTCATCTACGCCGCCAACGTGGCAGAAACGGAGCTAGCCACTGGCAACGACTGGGTAGAGCAGGTGCGGCAAGTGGCCCAGGCAGAGGAGGCGCGTGTGGTGGTGGTCTCGGCCCAGGTGGAGGCGGAATTGGTGGAGTTGCCGCCTGAAGAGCGACAGGCTTATCTAGAGTCGCTGGGGGTGAAAGAAGGGGGGCTGAAATCCTTGATCCGCGCCACCTACGAGCTGTTGGGCCTGCGCACCTACTTTACCTCTGGTCCCAAAGAAACCCGCGCCTGGACAATCCCTGCCGGTGCCACTGCTCCCCAGGCGGCGGGGGTCATTCACTCGGATTTTGAGCGGGGCTTTATCCGGGCGGAAACGATAGCGTATGAGGATCTAGTGGCAGCGGGATCCCTGAGTGCTGCTCGGGAGAAGGGTCTGGTGCGCAGCGAGGGCAGAGACTACGTGGTTCAGGAAGGAGATGTAATGCTCTTCCGCTTCCATGTCTAGGGGCCCTTTCCTGAGAAAGCCGTTGACGCTGTAACGAAACATCACAATAATTGGACTAGATAAACAAGTGCTTTAAGGGACGCATTGATGGACCTGCTGCAATACGGGCCAATGGCCTGGGTTTACCTGGCAATTTTTGCTTCCATCATCTGGTGCATCTGGGGTCGTTCGGAAGACGACATTATGTTCTAGCTCAAGCGGGAGGGATTCCTCTGCTGAAGCTACCCTTTGGCTGGCAGCGGATCCCTCCTTGTCAACCTCAGGTGATGTCCCCCCTCAATCCCCCTACTAGGACGGATACACCCAGATGCCGTGCCACTCCAAGCAGTCTGCGTCCCAACAGAGCAAGGGAATTCAGCTAGGCTCGCACTTCCTCCCTCTTGGGCAGCCGCTCTGACAGCGAAGTAGCTTACAAGAGTTATGGGCGTTACTAGCTTGATCTCCCGGCGTCCCCTGCCTGGAGCGGAACGGACAGAGGAGGGGTACCGTCTTTCTTGGCGGGGAGTGGCGGTGATGGGGGTACTCAATGTAACCCCCGATAGCTTCAGCGACGGCGGCCAGTGGGGATCCGTGGAGGCAGCCGTGCAAGCGGCCAAGGCCATGGCAGCAGCGGGAGCTCTGATTGTGGATATCGGCGGCGAGTCTACCCGGCCGGGGGCGGAGCCGGTGCCGGTAGAGGTGGAGTGCGACCGGGTTTTGCCTGTAATTCGGGCTCTAGAAGGATCCGGAATTCTCCTCAGCGTCGATACACGGCGAACAGAGGTGGCTGCTGCTGCTCTGGCAGCGGGGGCACACATCATCAACGATGTCACCGGGCTGCGGGATCCACAGATGATGCAGGTGTGTGCCGAGAAGGGGGTGCCAGCGGTCATCATGCACATGCGGGGAGAGCCGCGCACCATGCAGCAGCTCACCGACTACGACGACCTTGAGGGAGAAGTTTTTGGTTTTCTCAAGGACCAAGCGGAGCGGGCTCTGGCAGCCGGTGTGCCCAGTGTCATTTTGGATCCTGGCCTGGGCTTTGCCAAAACCGCCGAGCAGAACATTGCCCTCCTCAGAGCCCTGCCGCGGCTAGTGGCCTATGGCTACCCCGTTTTGGTGGGAGCCTCGCGCAAAAGTTTTGTCGGCCAGCTTTCCGGCATTGCTGTGCCCAAAGAGCGGGATAGCGCCAGCGTAGCCGTGCACCTCTTTGCCGCCAGCCGGGGCGCTACCCTGGTGCGGGCGCACAACGTCCCTGCTCATGTCTCCGCTCTAGCGGCTTGGGAAGGGCTGCACCGTGAGCCAAACTAGGCTGGTGCTGCGGGGTCTTAGCTTCCATGCCCACCACGGCTATCGTCCTGAGGAGGCCCTGTTGGGGGCGCGCTTTGTGGTGGATGTGGAGCTGCAGCTTGCCTTGGTTCCCCAAGAGGATGACTTGGCCCACACCGTGGACTACGCCCAGGTGTACGAGGCAGTGCGGGAAGAGGTGACCCAGCAGCGCTACCGGTTGATTGAGACGTTGGCAGACCGGATTGCCGAGCGGCTGTGGCAGAGCTATCCCCAGGTGGAAGCCCTGACGGTGCGGGTGCACAAGCCGCAAGCCCCCCTGGCAGGGCTGTTTGACGATGTGTACGTGGAGATCGTCCGCCGTCGCTCCACCCCTCCATGAAGCCTGACCTGGCCTACATAGCTCTGGGGAGCAACCTCGGGGATCCGCTGCAGCAGTTGCGCACGGCCATGCAGAAGTTGCCGCGTCTGGGAGAGGTGGTGGCCCGCTCCAGCCTCTACCGCAGCCCTGCCCAAGGAGGGCCGCCGGGCCAGCCCGACTACCTCAACGCCGTGGTGGCCCTGGATCCCTTTCCGCCTTACCAATCCCCCCTGGAGTTGCTCAGGGCGCTGCTGGCCATCGAGCAGGAAGCAGGGCGGGTGCGGCGCATACGCTGGGAGGCCAGAACGCTGGACTTGGATCTGCTGACCATGGGCAATTGGGTTCTTAACAGCCCCGCCCTGACCCTGCCCCACCCTCGCATGATGGAGCGCCCCTTCGTCCTGGCCCCCCTGTGCGAAATCAATCCCCACTGGCGCCACCCGGAAACCGGCATAGCCGCAGCCGAGGCGCTGGCTGCCCTGGATAGCTCCTGGCTCGAGCGCACCGACCTAGGCTGGGACTAAAGCTCTACAGTGCAGCCGCCATTTTGGCTGCCAGATCCACCAGCCGCGAGGCGTAGCCGTATTCGTTGTCGTACCAGGAGAGCACCTTCACTGTGCGATCCCCTAGCGTCATCGTCGACTCCAGATCCACAATTGAAGAGTGGGGATCGCCGATGATATCTGCCGAGACAATGTGCGGCGGGGCAATGGCCAGGATCCCGCGCATCGGCCCCTCAGCAGCCTCGACAAAAGCTCGGTTAACCGCCTCTTTGGTGATGGGCCGCTCAGTGCGCACCACAAAGTCCACGATCGAGCCGGTTAGGGTGGGCACCCGCAGTGCCAGGCCGTCCATCTTCCCTTTCAGGGCAGGCAAGACCTCGGCAACTGCCGTAGCTGCCCCTGTTGTGGAAGGCACAATCGACACCGCCGCCGAGCGGCCCCGGCGATAGTCCTTGGGATCCGGGCGATCCACAATGGCCTGGGTGGCAGTGTAGGCATGGCACGTGGTGAGAAAGCCCGTCTCGATGCCAAAGTGATCCAGCAAGACCTTGGCCAGCGGCGCCAGACAGTTGGTGGTACAGGAGGCGTTGGAGACGATGTGATGCCGCTCGGGGTCGTACTGGTCGTCGTTGACCCCTATCACCACTGTTAGGTCGGCACCCTTGGCAGGAGCAGAGATGATCACCTTTTTGGCGCCAGCTTCCAGGTGTTTGGCTGCTCCCTCCCGCTTGGTAAACAGGCCAGTGGACTCTATTACCAGTTCGACGCCCAGATCTTTCCAGGGCAGTTGCGCCGGATCCCGTTCTGCCAGAACTCGGATCTTGTGGCTGCCGACGTGCAGGTGGCCATCGGCAACGCTCACCGTCTGGGGCAGGCGGCCGTAGGCAGAGTCAAATTGGAGTAGGTAAGCCAGATTTTCCGGCTCGGTTAGATCGTTAACCGCTACCACCTCCAGCCCCCGCTCTGGCTGGGAGAGCAGCGCTCGCAAAAACGAGCGGCCAATGCGACCAAATCCATTGATGGCTACCCGTGTGGTCATAGCAATCCTCCAGTAGCAGTCTAGGACGACGGGTTGGGGGCTGTAGCGCAGGAGACGCCAGTCCCCTAGAGATAGAGTGACACTCCCAGCCGCTGGAAGGGGAGGCTTAGTATAGGCTTAGTATGGCCGGCTTCTTGCAAGGCTCTAAGGCAGGGTTGCAGCAGGAGGCTGACCCGGGAATCTAGGGTCGGACTTCCCTGGCCGGGCGACTAGTTCTTCCCCCCCAGACCCTTTGAGACGCAAGTTGATAACCGCGTTGCTTTTGGGTACGTTAGGTGCAAGCGCTCCCGAAACTGGGAACACAAGTCCCGAGTCCCATCTCTATGTGAAGGAAGGAAAGCGGGAGAAGTTATTTCCCAGCCAAAGAGCGGCAACTTTTCCAGAGAGGTTGGCAGCGGCCTTAAGCCTTTATAAGACTTTTAAGACAACGAAAACAACGGCGAGGGGATCCCACCCATGGAAGCACGCAAACCTCTGAAGAAACTGGAAAATCAGATGGAGCGGGCTGTTCTGGAGATGGTGAACGAGCTGCTGCTCATGGAAAGCCAGCAGCGCTACTGCTTGTGCGAAAGATTCTGTCACGATGCCGCTGCGCTGGCCCTCAACAACCTCCAGCCCCGCTACACTACTAGTTTTGAAGGCTCTATATACACCCTAGAGGCTATCCAGGCGGATCAGGAGTTGCAGAGGCAAATTCGCCTGGAAGTGACCAAGGCCATGGAGCGGGTGGCGGCCAATCCTCTCTGTCCAGAACCTGACTGTCCCCTGCAGCTGCGCAACGCCAAGACGGTAGAGTTAGAGCTAGCCCACAGCAATCCTGAACAAGAAAGCTGAAGGGATGGACTCCATCGTCTCCTCTGCGCCAGTGGCCTTTCTAGGCCCTGCCGGAACCTATACGGAGCTAGCCGCCCTGCTGGCCTGTCCCGAGCAGCCCCACCTCCACAGCCAGGGATCCCACCCCTTGGTGCCCTACCCCACCATTAGCGCCTGCTTGGAAGCGGTGGCTGCCGGCGAGCAGGCCTGGGCAGTGGTGCCGGTAGAAAACTCCGTCGAGGGCGGCGTCTCGATGACCCTAGATGCCCTCTGGCAACTGGAAGGGCTAAGCATTCGCCAGGCGCTCATTCTGCCAATTCGCCATGCCCTCATCAGCTGTGCCTCCCGGCTAGAGCAGATTGAGCAGGTCTACTCCCACCCGCAAGCTTTGGCCCAATGTCAGGCTTGGTTGCGATCCCACCTGCCGCAGGCCACCTTGATCCCAACCCGCTCCACCACCGAAGAACTGGAGCGGCTGCCAAGCCAGCCCAAAGCTGCTGTCATCGCCTCAGAGCGGGCTGCAGAGCTTTACCAACTGCCGGTCTTGGCCTGCCCAATCAACGACCACCCGGACAATTCCACCCGCTTTTGGGTGGTGGGCCGCTGCGGATCTTCACCGGGGGGATCCCACACTTCCCTGGCCTTTAGCCTGCCCCACAATGTGCCAGGAGCGCTGCTGAAGCCGCTGCAAGTTTTTGCCGAGCGGGGCCTGAACATGTCGCGCATTGAGTCCCGCCCCACCAAGAAATCGGCGGGAACCTACGTCTTCTTTGTCGATCTGGAAAACCCGGTCGGCCAACCCTATCTGCCTGATGAGGTCATTGCGGCCTTGGAGGCCATTGCCGAGATCCTCAAACTTTTTGGCAGCTACCCTGTCCATGACCTCAGCAAGCAGAACTACAGGGATCTGCTTGGCCAAGGCAATCCGGTTTATTCGTAGCTTTGCCAGGCCTGCCAAAAAACGTAGAGAGAAACCAGGGCCAGAAAGCTGCGCAACAGTAGCCTGACCACTGCCTCGGGCAATCTGGGCAAGAGGCGGGTGCTGACCTGAACGCCGGCTAATCCCCCCATCCCCAAGATGAGGCCGGGAATCCAGAGCACGTTCTGGCGGAGGGTGCCCTCCCCAAAACCCAGGGCGTTCGCCATCCAATCGCCCAGGCCAGCATGGCCGAAGGTGGCAGCAGCGGCTGTAATCCCAATCACTCCCAAGCTGGTTTGGATGGCCACCTTGAGGGCTTCCCCCAACAGCAGGATCTGCAGCGGTACCAGGATAATGCCACCGCCAATGCCGAAAAGCCCCGCCAACAAGCCGGCAGCGCCCCCGGTCAGGATGCGGGCCAGCCAGGGAGGCATCGGGATCCTAATAGCAGAGCGGTTGCCGAGTTTCCCTGCATCGGGGGACTTCGCCCTGCCGGCCGCAGCACCTGGCCTCCCCAACCCTTGGGCGTGGGCGACCGCGGTTTTGCCCAGCTCCACCAGGTAAATGTTCGCTAGCAACAGCACCCCAAAGGCCGCTAGTAACAGATAGCCGGGCAGGTGACTGGCAAGGATTGCCCCCCCTTGGGCTGTGAACAGAGCCGGGATCCCCAGCAGAATTACCCGCTTGGGATCCAGCATTCCCCTGCGCCAGTTTTGGAAGCTGCCTGCGAGGGAGGTGAGGAGCATGGAAAAGTTGCTCGTGGCAACCGCCTGCAGCGGCGGGATCCCCAAGCTGACCTGCAAGGGCACCAGGATCGTGCCGCCGCCGATACCCAAAAGGCCGGCCAAGATCCCTGTTGCCACGCCGCCCATTGCCAAAGCTAGATTTTTTCCTACCAAGGCTTTGGCTCTCCTCCCCTAGGGAGCTACGGCAAGAAACTGCAGCGAGGCTTGGCTTCGCGCCAGGCACAGCCGTCCAGAGCAATCCGCTCCACCTCCGAGGCCAGCTTTAGGGCCTTTAGGGCCTGCTCCCCGCCCACCGAAGGCTGGCTGCCGCCCCGCACACAGTTGATGAAATGCTCTAGCTCGGCATGCAGCTTATCAATAGGTTCGATATAAACCTTCTCGATAAGGCCCTCCCGCGGGTAGGGCGCCTGGCCGTAGTCGTGGCTACTGCCGCCTCCCTGGCGGTAAATCGAGATCTCGTTGTGGAGAAAATCGGCTTCCACGAGGGCATTTTTGCAGTGGACGGCGATGGTGCGCACCTTGCGGTGGGTAACCTTGCTGGCAGTGAGGGTGGCGATGGCGCCGTTGGCAAAGGTGAGGGTGGCTGTGACGTAGTCGAGGTAGCCTAAGTTGGAGGCGCGGTTGCCGCTAGCAGTAATCTGGGTTACAGGGGAAGGGATCAGCTCCAGCAACAGGTCGATGTCGTGGATCATCAGGTCAAACACCACCGACACGTCGCTGGCCCGGTCGGAATAGGGGCTGAGTCGGTGGGCCTCAAAAGCCAGCGGCTCTTCGCGCTGCAAAACTTGCCCCAGCCTTTGAAAGACGGGGCTGAAGCGCTCGATGTGTCCTACCTGCAGAATGCAATTGCAGTCGGCGGCGCGGTTGACCAGGGATTCTGCCTCGGCAATACTGGCGGCAATGGGCTTTTCAATGAGCACGTGTACCCCCGCCTCCAGGCAGGCCATACCCACCTCGTGGTGAAGAACGGTGGGAACGGCGATGGCCACGGCGGCCACGTGGGGCAGCAGCTCCCGGTAGTCTTCGTAGAAGTGGACTCGATAGCGGCTGGCTACATCCAGGCCCCGCTCCACGTTGATGTCGGCCACGCCCACCACTTGCACGTCCTTCATCAGGCTAAAGACGCGAGCATGGTGCTGGCCCATGTTGCCGACCCCGATGACGCCGACAGGAACCGGCTGGCCAGGGTAACGGCGGGGAGAGTTGGCAGGACGCGGGCAGGATCGAGCCATAGGTTACCACTACCTCCACCACAAGCGCTTAACAAACCACACCCCGCCTTCCGGCAAGGAAGCCCAGCTTCTCCTAGACAAACTGCCCAAAGCTTACCATGCCCCCCTCAAATCCAGTTCAAGCCAGGAACAGGCGGCAGGCGTAGGGGTGCTCGCTCGCAGGCCTGGGGGCTAAAGCAGAAGAGCGGTGTCGGGGTGGGGCGGAACCACATGCGCGCATAAAACTGGTCTGGCCTGAGGGGAAGGCCAAACCAAACAGGGAAGAAGAAGAGAAAAGACGCCAAAACCAAGCTCACCGCCATCCAGCTCACCCGCCGCCAGAAGCGACGGTAGTGCCGCCAGCCCAGCAGCACCAGCCAGGCCAGGGCCAGGGTGCTGAATGCCAGAGCACTCATGTAGTGGTAGATGAAGACGCAGCGGCTGACGAGGAACCAGGGCAGGTAGTTGGCCGCGTAGCCGATTAAGATAAAGGCTTCCAGGCCGTGGAAGCGGCGGATCCCGCGCCAGACCAGCACCAGGATCGAGCCTGTCCCCAGCCACCACAGCCAGGGATTGCCCAGGCCATGGACTGCTCGCCACAGGTTGCCCTGACTGCTGAAGTAGTAGCCCACCGGGCGGCCCATAATTGGCCAAGACCAGGCCCCCGCCGAGGCCAAGGGGGTGGTCAGCCAAGGTCGTAGCGCTGGGAACCAGGCCACCAGGGAGCGCAAGCTGGTGGAGCAATAGGGGTGAACGGGGGTGTTCTCATCGACCACAAGATCAGCATGCAGGTGCCCGCTGTAAACCGCCTGATTGATGAGCACTAGAGAGCGAAAGTAGTTCTGGATCCCAGTCCAGCTCCAATCCAGCGTCAGCCCCTGCTGCGGGTTGAGCTGCAGGTGTGGGATCCACTGAAGGGCATAAAAGGCCAGCGGCGCAAGGGCAAAGCAAAAGGCATAGTGCCACCAGCGCAGGCGGCGGATCTGGCTCAAGATCCCCAGCCTTGGGAGCCACTGCGGGCGCAGCCAGACCACCCCCCAGACCAGGATCCCCAGGAGGGCAAACATGAAAGCAAACCAGAGGCCATTCCACTTCACAGAAGCCGCCGCCCCCAGGAGGATGCCGGAGCCGGTGAGGTGAAGAGTCCGCTGCCAACCGCGGCGTTCCAGCCCGCTTAGGAGCAAAATCAAGGCCGCCAGGCCAAAGGCAACCAAGTACACGTTAATCAGGCCAAAGCGGGACTCCACCAGAAACACCCCGTCCGTGAGCAGCAGAGCCCCACTTAGGAGCGCAAAGCCCACGTGGTAGGTGAGGCGATAGGCCAAGCCAGCCAGCAAAAGCGGAATCAAGGACCCGCACAAGGCGGTAGCTAGGCGAAAGCCCCACTCGTTGCGGCCAAAGAGTTGGATGCTGAGAGCGATGAAGTACTTCCCCAGGGGCGGATGTACGTCGTAGAAGGGCTTCCCGTCGAGGTAATTTTGGGCAAACTGAGGGAAATACACCTCGTCGAACACCGGCGCCGGCAACTCGGCCAGTCGCCATAGGCGCAGCCCCAGGCTCATCAGAAAGATCCCAAGCGCTCCCCCCAGCAGCCAGCGGCGCTCTCCTGCGGACCCAATTGCAGCCAGAGCGGCAGTTGCTGCCTCTGGAGGCAAGTTGCCAGTGGCTACCCCTTCAGGGTCAGAGGCAGCAAGGAGGGGCTTATCCCCTTCCGGCCTTGCGGGTTGGTGGGGTGAAGCCATGGGCAGGAGACGTCAGCAGGGATCCTCAGTGCTACTTTAACCTGCCGCCGTTGCTATGCCAGTCCCTACTTAAAGCCCTTAGGAGGTGGGAATGACCAGCTCCACGGCTGTATCCAGGCGCGAAGGTGGCACTGGGGCCTCGCCTGGGGCCAGCTCTAGGTAAGAGGCCAGCGGGTGGTTCTTTTTCCAGCGGGATCCGATTTCGGCGGCCATTTGCGTGACCTGGATTTGGTAGAGCTGGGCCAGGTCGTCGGCGTTGAGGTTGCCCCGTTCCACCTGGTTGCGGCTGGCCTCCGCCAGAACCTCCGCCACGAGGTTGCCCTGCTCGTCAAATCTCCACAGCTCCAGGCGGCTGCGGGAGCGCAGGCTTACCTCAGTGGGCGAAGTCGGGCGGGTGAGGACATCGACGCGGGCGATGACAATGGCCTCCAGGCCTAGGTAGTCGAAAAACCGGCTCACCGCTTCTGGCTTGCGGCGATCCCACTCAAACAGCTCGTAGATGGGCCAGCCCACCTGGCGCAGGATCGGCTGCAGGCGGCGGTTGTCCAGGGGCACCACCTTCTCGGTGTTGGGGATCAGACCCAGGCGCACCACCTCTATGGCCAGGCGCTGGCTCAAAAGCCGGGTATGGTCCAGCCCTCCCACCCCCAAAATGCCAAGGCGACGCCGCGGCTGGGGCCGGAGGGGCACCTGCAAAACCACCTCCACAGGGGTGGTCAGGCCTGCCTGCAGCAGGATCTCCTGCTCTGCCTTTTCGTAATCGGGGTGCCACACCGTCAGCAGCCGGCGCCCAGCCGGAGCTTGGTTGAGCTCGAAGGCGCCCTGCTCGTCCGTTTGGATGGGCTGAGCGAGGTTCTCCAAGCCCTCTAAGTGCACCTGCGCCCCGGCCACCGGCTGCCCCAGGCTGTTGCTCACCTGCCCCACCAGACGCGCCTGGGATTCCGCCTGATCCCGGTGGGGAAACAACGCCGTCAGAGGGAGAGGGGGGGTGGCCAGAGCCTGGGCCGAGACTTCCGCAGCCAGGGCTAGCCAACTGCCAAGCGCCAGGCCGCCCCGGCCAATCCTGCGCTGCAGCGAGAAAAGGAAAACGAGAACAGCCATGACGACGTCCGCCAATTGCAGGGGGTTCTCCACAGGCAAGCTCCTCACTGAAGGAGGCGGCGCGGCAGCCCCCAGATTTAGCCGTGGGGTAGTTTACCCAGCAAAGGGGTTATTGGCCTGCCATTGCTGGATAAAGAGGGGCACCATGTTGCGCACCTGCAGCCGAAACAGGCCCGCCGCCGCATCTTCAAACAGCGGCTCCCCGCCCACGTCATCCCGCCCATAGGCCTCGTAGTAGCGAGCCCGATCCCCTGGCCGATCCTTCTGCAAGTCCACCACCACCACCACACCACGGCTGCGCAGCTGGTTAGGGGTAAAGTTGGGGATCTCCACCGGGATTGCCGGCGCCAGCAAGCGCAGGGCCATATTCAGCAGCGGGCTGCCCTGTCGGTTGTAATCCCGCGAGATTTGCAGGTGGGTTAGGAGAATGTAGCGCAAGCCGAGGGCGTCGCCGATGGCCTTCAGCTTGGCCAAGTCGGCGGTGTAGCGCTCATCCCGATCCAACAAGGTTAGGCCCTGGACAAGTGGCAGGAGCGGCTCAAAGCGGGGATCTGGCCCTAGCGGTCCCTTTAGGAGGATCACGGGCCGCTGTGGCTGCAGCTCCTGAAGGGCAACGCTGAGGTGCCGGGCCAGCTCATCCGAGTAAACCGGCTCATCCGGCAACAGGCCAATGCCCTCCGGCTGGTGGGCCGGCTGCCCTGGCGGCAGGCGAATGTTTTGGGTGGACACAAAACCAGCCCGCACCTCCACCTGGGTGCTAGTGGGGGGAAACCCTGGCACCTCCACATCCACCAGGTACAGCCCCGCCGGCAGCTCTGGCAAGACATAGGTGCCGTCGGCGGCAATGGGAACTGTCTGTTGGGGTTGGGTGGCGGTGGCAGCAAGGCGGACAACCCCAGTCTGGACAGGCTGGCCGGCAATATCCAGCACCCGTCCCGTCACCACACCGCGCTGGCCTGCAGAGGGAAGCTCCTCCTGGCGGGCCTCCGTCTTGCTCTTGCCCACTTGCGCTTCTAGACGGCGCAGAGCTGGGATCCCTGCCGCCACCACCCACAGATCCCCATCGCCCAGCATCGCCAAGCCTGTCGGCTGTCCCTCCAGCCGTAGGGAGGTAACCAGTCGCCCCGCCTCTAGATCCACAATTTGCAGGCGGTCGCTGCTGCGGGCACTCACGTAGGCCCAGCGCCCATCGGGGGAAAGGGCCAGCCGCGTCGGCCGCCAATCTAGGCCAACTCGCTGCAGGAGCTTGCCGCTGCGGCTTAGATCCAGCACGGTCAGCTCTTGGCTACCCGAGTTGAGCACCACCAGGCGTTGCCGCTGGGCATCCAGAGCCATCGCCTCTGGAGTATGACCGCCGCGCCAGCGGGCCAGCAGCTCGCCATTGTCGGGGTTGACCACCAGCACACTGAGGGGATCCCCGCCACCCAGGCCCACAAATAGCACTCCCTGCCGGGCGTCATAGGCCAAAGCCAAAGGGGGGCCGGGCAGCGGCAAGTGGCGAGCCTGAGGCTGCTCCGCTTCCCCCCAATGGATCACCGCCAAGCTTTGGGCGGCGGGCAGGGAGGCAAAAACCCGTCCCCTGGCAGGATCCACAGCCATATCCAAGACTCCTGCCGGCAGTTCATAAGTCCGGAGCAGCTCCCCAGTTGGCAGATCGAGGGCCACCACCCCAGGAGCCTCGAGGCCAGAGGCATAGACCACCTGCCGTGGCGCATCCACCCGCACCACGCTGGGGGCAAAACCCACCGCCACTTGCCACAGGGGATCCCCGCTCGACCCATCCAGCAGCATTACCGCCTGGGCTTCCAGCAGCCCCACCGCCAGCCAGCCCCGCTCCGGCACGCCGTCAATGCGATCCGCCGAGCTGGGGAGTGGTAATAACTTCTCCGCCCTCAGGGGGCTGGCAGCGTCTTGAGAGGCCACCGGCATCTCCTGGGCCCAAACCGTGGATCCCAGACCTAGCAGGCCGCTCACCACAATCAGCCACTGCCAGCGCATTTGATCCCCAGCCCTGCTCTGCTCCTCTGCCCAACCAGCATAGCCAACCCACTGAGAAAGCCCAAACGATTTTTGACAGCTTGTCCCGGTGACCTTAGAATGGATATTCGCTGGTTTTGGCAGGATAGCCATGAAGGTGCGGCCCTCCGTCCGACGAATCTGCGAAAAGTGCCGAGTCATTCGCCGCCGTGGCCGGGTGATGGTCATTTGTCCTGCCAACCCAAAGCACAAACAGCGGCAAGGGTAAAAGCAGGGGACGGAGGAGTGAGGCAGCGCTGGAAACAAGGGGCAGTTGGTGCAGCCTAAGCCATGCCTTTGGCAAAGCACTTCCCGACTGCAATAACTCAACTTTAGGAAGCCAGTTTACTTGAGTTTGTTGGAAAGGTACCCCTAACCATGGCACGAATTGCGGGCGTTGACATCCCCCGAGACAAGCGAATTGAGATTGCCCTCACTTACATCTACGGCATTGGGCTAACCCGCTCCCGCCAAATTCTGGCCAAAACGGGCATCAACCCCGATACCCGCACCCGCGACCTCACCGACGCGGAGATAGCCGCCCTAAGGGCTGTGGTGGAAAACGAGTACCAAGTGGAGGGGGATCTGCGCCGTCAGGAGGCGATGAACATCAAGCGCCTCATTGACATCGGCACCTACCGAGGTCGGCGTCACCGCCTGCGGTTGCCCGTGCGTGGCCAGCGCACCCGCACCAACGCCCGCACCCGCAAAGGAGTTAGGAAAACGGTAGCTGGCAAGAAGAAACCGCCAGCCAAGAAGTAAGTCCTGTTCCCCCCAATCTCCGTACACCTTACTTTAAGTCAACAAGGACGCAGAGGTCATGGCTCAGCAGCAACGGCGCGGACGCAAGGTCAAGAAAAATATCCCCAACGGCGTGGCCTACATCCAGTCCACCTTTAACAACACCATCGTCACCATTACCGATCCCAACGGCAACGTCGTGTGTTGGGCTTCGGCAGGTTCTACCGGATTCAAAGGTGCCAAGAAGGGTACTCCCTTTGCCGCCCAGGTGGCAGCAGAGAGCGCAGCGCGGCAAGCCATGGAGAACGGCATGCGGCAGATTGAGGTCATGGTCAGCGGTCCCGGAGCCGGTCGAGAGACAGCCATTCGAGCTCTCCAGGCGGCAGGCCTAGAAATCACCCTCATTCGTGACATCACTCCCATTCCCCACAACGGCTGCCGGCCCCCTAAGCGGCGGCGCGTCTAGGATCCCGACTTTTAGGGAAGCCAAGAGCTTGTTTTTAGAATCCTAGCCCCCTAGCACCAGAGGGGGACTACCTTCTCCAACGCATAGCTAGCCAGACAGACAGGGCTACGCCATGATGCCAACCAGCCGAACCCTCCACCATTCAACCAGCAAAGCAGCAGCCAGTGCTGCTCCCTATCAGACTGAGTGCCTCGAATCCCATCAGGAAGCCAATGGGGCTTACTATGGCAAATTTGCCCTGGGGCCGCTGGAGCGCGGTCAGGGGATCACGGTAGGCAACGCCTTGCGCCGGGTGCTGCTTTCCAACCTCGAAGGCACGGCAGTGACGGCCGTGCGCATTGCCGGGGTAAGCCACGAGTTTTCCACCGTGCCCGGGGTGCGGGAAGACGTGATGGAGATCCTGCTCAACATGAAGGAGCTGGTTCTGCGCTCCAGCTCTCCTGAGCCGCAGGTGGGCCGCCTAGTAGCGCAGGGGCCGGGGGAAGTGACCGCTGAAAAGCTGCAGCTGCCCAGCGGCGTAGAGGTGATCAACCCCCGTCACCACATTGCCACGCTGGCGGAGGGAGCCATCCTGGAGATGGAGTTCATGATTGGCCGTGGACGGGGCTATCGCGCCGTCGATTACGCCGACAGCAAATCCATGGCCATTGACTTTCTCCAAATTGACTCCGTCTTCATGCCGGTGCGCAAGGTCAACTACACCGTCGAGCCAGCCCGGGTGGGGCAGTCTTTGGAAAAAGATCGCCTAGTTCTGGAGATCTGGACCAACGGCAGCCTTACTCCCCAGGAAGCGCTTAGCCAAGCAGCTCGCATTTTGGTAGGTCTGTTCTCGCCGCTGCAGGAGGTTAGCTTTGACACCCCAGCAGCCCCCCAGCCAGCGGAGGACACCCAGAAAAACCAAATCCCCATCGAGGAGCTGCAGCTCTCGGTGCGGGCCTACAACTGCCTCAAGCGAGCCCAGATCCACACCCTGGCGGATCTGCTGCTCCATACCGAGGAAGATTTGCTGGAGATCAAAAACTTTGGCCAGAAATCCGCCGAAGAGGTGGTGCAAGCTTTGAAAAACCGCTTTGGCCTGACGCTGCCCCGCGAAAGGAGCAGGACCTAGCCTGCCCAGGGTGGGGCTCAAAACCCCAAGCTGCCTGAAACTCGAGGACAAAAAGCAGAGGCTACCATGCGTCACCGCCGTCGTACTCCTCATCTCAACAAGCCTGCTGACCAACGCAAGGCTCTGCTGCGGGCCCTGACCACGGCCTTGCTACGGGAAGGGCGAATTGTTACCACCAAAGCCCGCGCCAAAGCTGTTCGGGCCACAGCCGAGAAGATGATTACCCTAGCCAAGGATGGCTCCCTGGCAGCGCGGCGGCAGGCACTGGCCTACATCTACGACAAGGATCTAGTGCGATCCTTGTTTGAGCAGGCGCCCGAGCGCTACCGAGATCGAGCGGGAGGCTACACCCGCATCTTGCGCACCGTGCGCCGGCGGGGCGATGGGGCAGAAATGGCCGTCATCGAGTTGGTGTAGGCTTCATGCAAAGCCGTCGCATTGCCCTAAAGATTCAGTACCTGGGCAGGGACTTTCGCGGCTGGCAACGGCAAGCGGGCCACCGCACCGTACAAGGGGTACTAGAGGAGGCCATTGCCTCGCGGGCCGGGCACCCCGTTACCCTCTACGGAGCAGGGCGCACCGACACCGGGGTACATGCGGCTGGCCAAGTAGCTCACTTCGACACCACCTGCGGCATTCCGCCCACGGAGTGGGCACGGGTGCTCAACGACTGCCTACCGGAAGATATAGTGGTACTGGCTTCAGCGCCTGTGGCCGAGGACTGGCATGCCCGCTTTTCCGCCAGGTGGCGCCGCTACCGCTACCTCATTCTCAATCGCGAGCGGCCAGATGTGTTCTGGCGGCCCTTTAGCTGGCAAGTGCGCTCGCCTTTGCAGGTGGAGCCAATGGCCGAGGCGCTGCGCTCCCTTTTGGGGGAGCACAACCTGGAAGCCTTCCGCCGGCGGGGATCCGATCGACCGCACTCGTGGGTGCGGGTGGAGGAGGTGCTCTGCCAACGAGTAGGGGATCTCATCAGCATCGAAGTGCAGGCCAGCGGCTTCCTCTACCGGATGATGCGGCTGCTGGTGGGGTCTCTCGAGGTGGTGGGCCGGGGCGAGCTCAGCCCCCAGCAATTTGTCCACCTCTGGCAACACAACGACTGGAGCCAGATGCGCACCCGCTACAGCGCCCCTCCACAGGGCCTGTGCCTGTTGGATGTGGGCTATGCTAGGGATCCCTTTGGCCAACGCTTTCCGCAGTCTCTGCCCTTCTGGGGATCCCTTTCTTGGCCGGCAGGTGTTCTTTCTCTTGTCCCTTCTCTCTCCTAGCTGCCATGAACAAGACTCCCCTTCCTACCCCTTCCACCTTAGCCCCGCGCTGGTACGTAATTGATGCGGCTGGCCAGCGCCTTGGCCGCCTAGCGGTAGTGGTGGCCAACCTCTTGCGCGGCAAGCACAAGCCCAACTTCACCCCCCACCTGGATACGGGGGACTACGTGATCGTCATCAACGCTGAGAAAGTGGTGGTTACCGGCAAAAAGCGCACCCAAAAGCTCTACCGCCGCCACTCTGGCCGTCCCGGCGGGATGAAGGTGGAGACCTTTGCCCAACTGCAAGCCCGCCTGCCAGAGCGGGTGATCGAGAAGGCGGTGAAGGGGATGTTGCCCCACACCCGCCTAGGGCGGCGGCAATTTACCAAGCTGAAAGTGTACGCCGGCCCCCACCACCCCCACCAGGCCCAGCAGCCACAGGTCTATCCCATCCACACGATCCCAGGAGCCCAAGCATGACCCAGACAGCCAGCAACCCGCGAGCCGTCTACTGGGGAACTGGGCGCCGCAAAACTGCCATTGCTCGCGTGCGCCTGGTTCCTGGCACGGGCAAGATCATCATCAACGACCGGCCTGGCGAGGAGTACCTGCAGTACCAGGCGGCGTTCCTGGCCAGCGTCAAGGCGCCGCTGGAGCTCCTTGGCCTAGAGGACTCCTACGACATCTTGGTGCGAGCCCATGGGGGCGGCCTCCACGGCCAGGCCGATGCCATCAAGCTGGGGGTAGCCCGCGCCCTCTGCCAGCTGGATCCCTCCAACCGCGGCCCCCTCAAGGCCGAGGGCTACCTCACCCGCGATCCTCGCGCTGTGGAGCGCAAGAAGTACGGCTTGCGCAAAGCCCGCAAGGCTACTCAGTACTCGAAGCGGTAAGGGCCGGCATTGCGGCGGTAGGTATTGGGTTGATAGACATTTATTACAGGCTTATATCCACCCAGGGAGGAGGCTCTCATGCCCAAGAAAGGCATTCACCCCCAGTGGTACCCCGAGGCCAAAGTCATCTGCAACGGCGAGGTGGTCATGACGGTGGGATCCACCAAGCCAGAGCTCAGGGTTGAAGTGTGGTCTGGCAACCACCCCTTCTTCACCGGCACCCAAAAGATCATCGACACCGAAGGGCGAGTGGAGAAGTTCATGCGCAAGTACGGCATGAGCAGTGGCAAGAAAGCCCAGTAGAGCTTTCCCTTGCCTTGCTCAGGACGGCTTGGGTTCCTTGCTGACTTAGACCTATGGCTTCTGCTCAACTCATCGAGCAGCTCAAAAATGTCGAAGCTACCTTCCAGGAGCTGACGGTGCGCCTGGCCGATCCCGAGGTGGCGACAGACCCTGCGGAGCTGCAGCGAATCGCCAAGGCCCGCTCCTCCCTGGAAGCAACGGTGCAGGCCTTCCATGACTGGCAAAAGCTAACTCGCGACCTCAAGCAGACGGAGGAGCTTTTGCGCGAGGCGGCCTCTGACCCGGAGCTGGAGGCAATGGTGAGGGCGGAGCTGGAGCAGCTGCGCGCCCGTCAGGAGCAACTGGAGGAAAAGCTTACCCTGCTGCTGCTGCCCCGGGATCCCAACGACGAAAAGAACATCATGTTGGAGATCCGCGCCGGCACTGGGGGAGAGGAAGCAGCCCTGTGGGCAGCTGATCTAGCCCGCATGTACACTCGCTATGCCGAGAAGATGGGCTGGTCAGTGCGCTTGGTCAGCCTCTCTGAGGGCGACATGGGCGGCTACAAAGAGGCCATCCTGGAAATCCGCGGCGATCAAGTCTATAGCAAGCTCAAGTTCGAGGCCGGTGTGCACCGGGTCCAGCGGGTACCCATCACGGAAGCCCAGGGGCGCATCCACACTTCGACGGCCACGGTAGCGGTAATGCCAGAAGCGGACGAGGTGGAGGTGGTCATTGATCCCAAAGATATCGAGATTAGAACAGCGCGTTCCGGCGGGGCAGGGGGACAAAACGTGAACAAGGTGGAAACGGCGGTGGATCTCTTCCACAAGCCCACTGGGATCCGGGTCTTCTGCACCGAGGAGCGCTCCCAGCTGCAAAACCGGCAGCGGGCCATGCAGATTTTGCGGGCCAAGCTCTACGAGATGAAGCTGCGCGAGCAGCAGGCCTCCATTAGCTCCGCCCGCCGCATGCAGGTAGGAACAGGAGCCCGTTCAGAAAAAATTCGCACCTACAACTACAAGGACAATCGGGTTACCGACCACCGCCTCAACCAAAATTTCCCGCTCGAGCCAATTTTGGAAGGGGAGCTGGACGAGTTAATCCAAGCTTGTATTGGCCTATACCAAAAGGAGCTGTTGGCGGAGCTCTCTTGAGGAGGGCTGGGTTCTTTCTGGCGGTAGAATAATGCCTGCGTCAGTGACCCAAGGAATCCTCATGCTGGCTGAGTACCGCCAACACGCTGCCGCCCGTGCGGCGCAAGGGATCCCGCCACTGCCCTTGAATGCCGCCCAGACCAGCCAGGTGTGCGAGCTGCTTAAGGATCCCCCGCCTGGAGAGGAGGCTTTTCTGTTGCACCTCCTCACGGAGCGCGTCCCGCCGGGGGTGGACGAGGCAGCCTATGTGAAGGCCGGCTTTTTGGCCGCCCTGGCCAAGGAGGAGGTGCGCTCCCCCCTCATTCCTCCCTTGCGGGCAGTGGAGCTCCTGGGCACGATGTTGGGGGGCTACAACGTCCAGGTACTGCTGGAGCTGCTGCAGGATAGGCGGCAGGAGATCGCGGCGGCGGCGGCCCGCGCCCTCAGCCACACGCTGCTGGTCTTCGATGCCTTTCACGACGTACTGGAGCTGAGCCAGGCCGGCAACGTCTATGCGCGGCAGGTGCTGGAATCCTGGGCCGCTGGGGAGTGGTTTACTGCCAAGCCGCCTCTAGCTGAGGCCATCACCGTCACGGTGTTCAAGGTTGCCGGCGAAATCAACACCGACGACCTCTCCCCTGCCGCCCACGCCACCACCCGCCCAGACATCCCCCTTCACGCCCAGAGCATGTTGGAGTCGCGGGCACCGGGGGCCATAGCTGCCATTGCTGAGCTCAAGCGCCGCGGCCATCCGGTGGCCTTTGTGGGGGATGTGGTGGGCACGGGATCCTCCCGCAAGTCTGCCCTCAACTCCCTCCTTTGGCACATTGGCCACGACATTCCCTATGTGCCCAACAAGCGGGCCGGGGGCGTTATCCTGGGGGGCACGATTGCACCGATTTTCTTCAACACCGCCGAGGATGCGGGCGCTCTGCCCATCCAGTGCGATGTCTCCCCATTGGAGACGGGCATGGTGGTCACGATCTATCCCTACGAGGGCGTGATCCGCTCCCAGACGGGCGAAATTCTCGCCAGCTTTTCCCTGCAGCCTGTAACCTTGCCGGACGAGGTGCGGGCCGGGGGCCGCATCCCCCTTTTGATTGGCCGGGCCCTCACCGACAAAACCCGCCAGGCCCTGGGGCTGGATCCTTCTCCTCTCTTTATCCGCCCCACCCCGCCCCCCGACACGGGCAAAGGCTATACCCTGGCCCAGAAAATCGTGGGCAAAGCCTGTGGGCTACCAGGGGTGCGCCCTGGCACGAGTTGCGAGCCCCTGATGACCACCGTGGGATCCCAGGACACCACTGGCCCCATGACCCGCGACGAGCTCAAGGAGCTGGCCTGTCTGGGCTTTAGCGCCGACCTGGTGCTGCAGAGCTTCTGCCACACCGCCGCCTATCCCAAGCCGGTGGACATCCAAATCCACAAGGAGCTGCCCGACTTCTTTGCCTCGCGGGGAGGGGTTGTCCTGCGGCCGGGCGATGGCATCATCCACTCCTGGCTCAACCGCATGCTCCTGCCCGATACCGTCGGCACGGGGGGCGACTCCCACACCCGCTTTCCTCTGGGCATCTCCTTCCCGGCTGGATCGGGTCTGGTGGCCTTTGCCGCGGCCATGGGGGTGATGCCCCTCAACATGCCGGAGTCGGTGCTGGTGCGCTTTAAGGGGGAATTGCAGCCTGGGATTACTCTGCGGGACCTTGTTCACGCCATTCCCTACGTGGCCATCCAGCGGGGGCTGCTTACCGTCGAGAAGCAGGGCAAGAAAAACGTCTTTGCTGGGCGAATTATGGAAATCGAGGGCCTGCCCAATCTGAAGGTGGAGCAAGCCTTCGAGTTTACCGACGCCTCGGCAGAACGCAACTGCGCCGCCTGCACCATTAAGCTAAGCGTTGAGAGCGTTGCCGAGTACCTGCGCTCCAACGTGGTGCTGCTGAAAAACATGATTGCCCGCGGCTATCAGGACGCTCGCACCCTGCTGCGGCGCATTGCCAAGATGGAGGCCTGGCTGGCCAATCCCACCCTGCTGGAAGCGGATCCCGACGCCGAATACGCCGCCGTCATCGAGATTGATCTCAGCACCATCACCGAGCCAATTGTCTGTGCCCCCAACGATCCCGATAAAGTAATGACCCTGAGCGAAGTCCACGCCCAGCACGCGGCCGGCAACCCCGATACGCCCATCCACATTGACGAGGTGTTCATTGGCTCCTGCATGACCAACATTGGCCACTACCGCGCCGCTGCCAAGATCTTGGAAGGCCAGGGGCGGGTTAAGGTGCGCCAACTGTGGATCTGTCCCCCCACGCGCATGGACGAGGCGCAACTGCGCGCTGAAGGGGTGTACAGCATCTTTGCCGCTGCTGGAGCGAGAACAGAGATGCCTGGCTGCAGCCTGTGCATGGGCAACCAGGCTCGCGTGGCCGATGGAGCCACCGTCATGTCCACCTCCACCCGCAACTTTGACAACCGCATGGGCAGAGGTGCGCGGGTCTATCTGGGATCCGCCGAGCTGGCTGCTGTCTGCGCCCTCTTGGGGCGGATCCCAACGGTGGAGGAATACCGGCAGATCGTTACCACCAAGATCCAGCCCTTTGCCGGCGAAGTGTACCGCTACCTCAACTTCCACGAGATCCCTGGCTTTGAGGACGAGGGACGGGTCATCCCCAGAGAGCAAATGCCCAAGCTGGAAGAGGCGGTGGGGATCCAGTCTTGAGCAGAGGGGCAAAGGCGTCGAGCCTGCTACCATGGCAGGATGGTGGCGCTTACCTGGGAGCAAGCCTAATGGCCCTTAGTCAAAGAATCCTCCGCCGCATCCACCGTGCCCTGGCCCCTATCGTGGCCTTGCCCTTGCTGGTAACGGTGGTAACGGGATCCCTCTATCAAATGGCCCGCCTCACCGGAAACTTCGACTACTCCTGGCTCATCCAAATCCACAAAGGGCAGTGGGGCCCCCTCGATCTGCAGGGGGTTTACCCGTTCTTAAACGGACTGGGTCTGTTGGTTATGGTAGCTACTGGCCTGAGCCTGTGGTTGCAAACAAGCTCCCACCGCCCCTATCGGCGTTCAGAGCCCTAAGGGCTTTTGCTTGCTTTTCGTAGGGGAAATACCCCAACAGATTTCTAGAAAACTCTACACCTTGATTGGGCCAGACGGCTTAAGCTGATGTACGGAGGCTATGCTAAAGTCTCCGAGGCAAAGCTTAAAGAAAATCAACCAAAATCTCCTCAGGAGGTGGGTGGATATGGCCCTTGTTCGCTGGGATCCCTTTCGGGAAATTGACGAAATTCAACGGGAAATGAACCGGATGTTCGACCGGCTGATGGCTCGTCCTACGGAGACCGAGGCGTTTGCCTTCGTGCCGGCGGTGGAAATGCACGACGATCCGGAGACCATTACCCTGAGGCTGGAGCTGCCCGGCCTGAACCCCCAAGATCTGGATATCCAAGCGACAGCGGAGGCAGTCTCCATCAGCGGCGAGCGGCGCTTTGAGAAACGCTCCGAGGACAGAGGCGTAACCCGCAGCGAGTTCCGCTACGGGCGCTTCCAACGGGTGATCCCGCTGCCCAGCCGGATTAAGCACGACCAGGTGAAGGCGGAATACAAAAACGGGATCCTCACCCTCACCTTGCCGAAGGCCGACTCTGAAAAAGCCCAAGTGGTCAAGGTGAGTGTTGTCTCCTAAGGCGGGGAGCTAAGGCTGCCCTAAGGTTATCCGCCAAAGGCAGGTGGTATGCCTGCCCTTTTTTGCGTTGAACAAAGATTCCCCAGCGACTGCCTAGCAGAAGCAAGCTATAGCCGTAGGGGAGTATGTCAACGCAGCGGAGAATTCAGGAGGATGACCAGGCGTTCTTCCAAAAACTTCAGGTTGGCCAACACTTGACTAAACGCTTCTTCCTGGGTCCAGTCCATGATCTCCATGGTTTTGTGAACCAGCGATTGCACCGGCACCGGCAAAGGGCCGAAGACATCCACCAGCCAGCGCACCGAGAAAGGATCGATGGTAATGTTCCCCTCAGCTCCCGGCCAGCCGTTGATGTTGACAGGGCCGTTGTCGCGAATGGCGTTGAGAAAAGCCTGCTTGGCATCCAACCTCACCAAAAGGGGGTGGGCTTGTACGGTGCCGTTCCACCATTCGTCGTTTGTAAACGGCTCGGGCTTGGGAATGCCGGGGTGCCCGCACCAAAAATCAATCAAGCGGGTCATGTTGGGGAAAATCAGCTCGATGAAGTGAAGTTTTTGCTCCTCGCTTAACTTATTGAGTTGCCGCATCGAGTAGGGCACTGGCTTAGTCAAGACCCTCTCCAGCTTCCACTGCTGCCAATTCACCATGCTGATAAACTCAAGACCGGCCTGCCTCAACATCTCAAACACTTGGGGCACCGTAAAGCCCTTGTCGCTGCGCAGCAGGAAATTGGCCAGGATACCCGCTGTGGTTTTGATGGCATCTCCTTGCCAGTGGCTTTTGACAAAGCTGGCGTCTGTGAGCGCTTCCATCATCTCCCGCAGCAGGGGCACCGCTTTAGCTGCCGGCTCATCCATCACCCCCAGCAGCTCCATGGCCTCCTGCATGTTGAAGATAAACTGACGCTGGTAAAGGCTGTGAACATTGGTGCGGATGATCCCATCGGGCTTGAGCACCTGCCGCATGCCTTTCAAACCGGCAACTGGGTCGTCCAGGAGGTAGAGAACGTCGTTGCAGGCAATAAAATCAAACTCCTCCCCCAGCGCGCTCATGTCGGTAATGTCCATAACATGAAAGCGGGCGTTCTCGATCTTGTGGAACTTGAAACGCTGCTCCGCTATCTTGATAGACTCTGGGGAAATATCTACTCCCACATAGCGGGCGCCGGGGTTGGCTGTTGCCACAACTAAGGTTTCCCAACCGGAGCCGCAGCCGGCATTGAGGATCACCTTGCCTTCTGGGGATACCACCTTGCGATCCCTTAGGTACCTGGCCGTCGTGACGCTGTTGGCAAACAAAGCAAAGTTGTCGGTAACCGTCTGCTCAATTGGCACATTTGGGTAGGGAAACTCGTCAAACTGCGCCTGGACGGGGTTAGACACAGCGGTCTTTGCCATGGTGATCTCCCTGCTTTCAGGTATCCCAACACTCTTAGCACGTATCCTATCGTACTGCACAGCAAGCAAAAGACTGAGGCAAATCCAGAAAAGCCTGAGGATGGTATAGTGGTGGGGCGTTTTGTAACTACCTAACCTAGAATTCAGGAGAGTCGGGAAGAGGGATCCTTCGATGAGCCCCCGAAAGCGGCTGTTTTGGTTAATGGCAACTTTTCTCCTTGGAATTCTGGCTGCTTGTGGGCTGGCTAGCGGGCCCAGCCTCCTCAGTCGCCCAGAGACTTCATCGCCCGCCCCAGAAGGAGGCGTTGCTGCTTACTACGACGGCAACCCGCAATCGGTAACCATCCGCGATGCCGCCATTGCCTTTGCCATAGCCAACGGGATCACCCAGCCCAGCCAGATTGTTAGCTTTGTCAACAACGTCTTGAGGCTACAGCCCCCCCTCACTTTGGCCGAGGTGACCACCGCCAACCCCAACCCTGTGGCCATTTCTGACTTTGATGGGGACGGCACACCAGGCACCATTCGGGATGCGGCTATTTTGTTTGCCATTGCCACTTTGCAGACCCGCGATGCCAACCGCATCAACACCTTCGTCAACACCGTTTTGCGGCTGCAACCTCCCCTCAACCTGACGCCTGAACAGGCAGCCAGACTGCCAGGGCCGGGATTTGTTCCGCCCACAGGGCTTCCAACCGCCTCCCCTTCGCCGACACCACCCCCCCCACCGGAAGATCCATCGACACCAACCCCCTTGCCAGTTCCACCAACGCCAACGCCCTCACCTCCTCCACCAACGCCAACCGCCTCGCCATCTCCGTCTCCTGGTGGGTTTAACATCGAGATTGAGTTTATCGACAACAGCCTCAGCCCCTCCCAGCGAGAGGTTGTGCTTCGGGCAGCCCGGCGGTGGGAACAGATCATCACCGGCGACTTGCCCGACGTCACCCTAACTCTGCAGGCTGGCTCCTGCGGAGCTGGCTTCCCCCCGACTCCTCTGGTTAACCGGCCTGTGGATGACCTCTTGGTTCAGGTAACTGGCGCTCGGCTTCTCTCCGGCCCCGATAGCGATGGTCCGAGTAGAGTTCTGGCTCAGGCAGGCCCCTGCGGCCCTCCTCGGCCTGGGATCGGCATCATCCCCTATGCCAGGATGGGGATCGACCCAGCGGATTTGAATCGGCTAGAGGAGCAGAGATCCCTCTTTGACGTTGTCCTGCACGAGCTGGGCCATGCTCTGGGGTTTGGCACCGTCCCCAACTGGCGTCCTCTTCTCCTCAACAGCGGCACCTCTAACCCGCGCTTTGCTGGCCGGCAGGCCACTGCTGAGTACAACAGCCTGGGCGGATCTGGGAATGTGCCGGTGGAGGTTGAGCGACCTCCCGAAGGTCACTGGCGGCAAACCCTAGGGTTGGAGCTGATGACGCCGGTGCTGCCACCGCCACCTGCACGCCCTGCTCTTAGTCGTATTACGGCTGCAGCCATGCAGGACTTGGGGT